>CANGAC010000112.1 GCA_947451425.1 Bacteriovoracaceae bacterium
AACATCTTCCCCGAGGCGAAGGGGGACACGCATGCTCCGGATCACTTTCAGTTCATTGCCGGTTTTCCGCGCAATGAGAGCGCGCATGGCATTTGAGCCAAGGTCAATCGCCCCGTACGTCGTCTGCTTCTGAAAATATCGCAAGAAACTTGGCATAGAAAAAAAAGGCCCGCAAAAGCGGGCCCCTTAAATTATTTTGAAAGACGTTTCTGAAGATTCTGGTTAATCGCCTCGAGGAATTGCTCCGTCGTGAGATATTTGTCAGCTGTGACTTTCTCTCCGTGGATACAGGCCGCGAGATCCTTCGTCATTTTTCCTTCTTCCACGGTCTTGATACAGACATCTTCAAGAGTCTCGCAGAAATTCTGGAGCTCCTTGTTTCCGTCGAGTTTTCCACGGTGATGAAGGCCGCGCGTCCACGCGAAGATCGACGCCATCGGGTTCGTCGAAGTTGGTTTTCCCTGCTGGTGAAGGCGATAGTGTCTCGTCACAGTTCCGTGTGCGGCTTCTGCTTCCATCGTCTTTCCATCCGGAGTGAGAAGAACAGAAGTCATGAGACCGAGAGAGCCGAAGCCCTGAGCAACAGTGTCTGACTGAACGTCACCGTCGTAGTTTTTGCAGGCCCAGACGAATCCACCGGACCACTTCATACAAGCGGCGACCATGTCATCGATCAGGCGGTGTTCGTAAACGATGCCTTTCGCTTCAAATTTTTTCTTGTACTCTTTTTCGTAGATGTCCTGGAAAATATCTTTAAAGCGACCATCGTATTTTTTCAGGATGGTGTTTTTTGTTGAAAGATAAAGAGGCCAGCCCTTCACGAGTGCCATGTTGAAGCACGAGTATGCGAAGCCTTTGATTGACTCTTCTGTGTTGTACATGGAGAGGGCCACACCCGGACCCTGGAATTTATAAACTTCCCACTCCTGAGTTTTTCCGTCCTCACCAGTGAACGTCATCTTGAGCGTCCCTTTGCCAGGAATCACGGTATCGGTTGCGCGATACTGGTCGCCGAAAGCGTGACGGCCGATGACGATCGGCTGAGTCCAGCCCGGAACGAGGCGAGGGATGTTGGAGATGATGATCGGCTCGCGGAAAACAGTTCCATCGAGAATGTTACGGATGGTTCCGTTCGGGGACTTCCACATCTGCTTCAGTTTGAATTCTTCTACGCGCTTTTCATCCGGAGTGATCGTCGCGCACTTGATCCCAACATTGTATTTCTTAATCGCCTCCGCAGACTCGATCGTTACTTTGTCATCCGTTTTGTCACGATTTTCCATCCCCAGATCGAAGTACTTGATGTCGAGTTCGAGATAAGGATTGATGAGTTTATCTTTGATGAAGGACCAGATGATTCGGGTCATTTCATCGCCGTCGAGTTCAACAACGGGATTGGCCACTTTGATTTTTTGCATGGAATTTCTCCGGAATGACGTTCAAGGAATTTGTGTTTCTATTGTGGGGAATTATCGGCATTCTGTCGATGGATTTGGAGGAAAAATGCCCTGCGAAATTAGTGGGATTTATACCTATGCTCGAGAACTTCGAGCTTCACATTGTACCCGCGCTTCCCAAGATCCTGATAGAGACCCACCACTTCTTCGGGTGTGCTCCGGAGTGAGAGACGCTTGATGTGCTTGAAGTAATAGTATTCGGTGTGACCTTCTTTCAGGATGGCCTCGCGCATGTCTTCGTCGACACCGCGGACGTGAAGGATCGCAGAGATCGGGTGCAGTCCTCGGGTCTTCGGGTTAAAGGCGACCGGAATGGATTTTTCTCCCGGCTTTTTTTCGAAGTATCCGTAGACGCCGTCATCGGACAGAAGTTTTCCCATGGGCGGTTTCCATTCAGCAAGGGGAATGGCCCCGACGTTCGACGCAACGACATTGCCACGGGAAAGAGTAATATCTTTTTCCGCAATCACAATCTTATCAAGGGCAAAACGCGCCGAGGGAACTGAAGCGGGTGAGCGCGAAGGTGCTTTCATCACCTGCGCCGGCGTTCTCTTGTAGGGTAATTTAATTTTCGGCTCAGACGTCGGAGAGCGGTGAACATCGGGCACGGGTTTTCCCATCATCGTGACGAAAACTCCGAGGAAAACGGCAACCGGAATTAAGTGATGCGGGCGAAACCGTTTATTCATAGGTGTCCGTGGATGTTGATCGCCCAGGCATCGATGTTACCGACGTCACCGGCAAAGCCGTCATAAACTTTGAGAGTCCATGTTCCGCCGGATTGTTCATTCAAAAATCCGTTGGCGAGAAAGTAGTAATCCGTGCTTCCGGTCGACGCGATTCCGCTGTTCACCAGCGCCAGGCGATGCTCGGTTCCCGAGGGAGAAACGAGATGAACCGCGAGATCCTGCGGATAGGCGTGGGAAGTGGTCAATCTGACCTGAACCGCTTCAATCACGTAGTCAGTCACACCCAAGATGGTGGAAGTGGCGGGTGTTGTGAGGTCATTATCTGTGATCGGAGTGACGACGGCTGAAGTGTGAAGCCATACGCCGAGGGCCGATTCTGTTCTTACGTATGTTCCCAGAGTTCCTGCGACCCAGGTTTCGGCCATCGCCACTGCGGCTTCTGCATCGACGAGTCCGAAGCCGTACCAGTTAGAAAATGCAACAGGTACGGTGGCATTGTTATCGACCCATTTGTAGTCATAGACGTAACCGAGGTCATTGAAATAATCGACGCCGGCGTAACCAGTCTGAGCTTCTGCCGGGTGCGGAAGGACTTCATTGTCGTTGAAGCCATCGCTGTTATTATCGTAATCAATTTTCCGGGCGGTCATCGCAAGGATGTACTTCACGTCACGCCAGGTGAGATTGGGATTCGCCTGGAGCATGAGAGCGATGACTCCGGAAATGGTCGGAGTCGCTGCTGACGTCCCGTTCATGATGTTGGTGTAGTTGCAACCCATGTTGAGCGATGATGTAGGGCCATAGTTAAACGCATTCATGATCCGTTTTGAAATGTCACGGATACTGAACCCTGAACTGCAATCCTGGATGTCAGTTGTGTAAATCGCCGGGAAATACTTGTACACGTAAACGCTGTCCGCTGTATTGGTATCAATATCAAATTCACCCTCTCCACCAAGACCACTGATCCAGACACCTGAACCGGGAGTCGAGTAGCTGGCCTTTACTCCGGCAGCGTTGACGGAAGCGACGTTGATCTTATACGGCACGGCCTGGCTGGCAGTGGCGTTCACGTTTCCGAAACAAAGGAAAAGGTTTCCGTAATTGAAGTCATTCCCAGCGGCCTGGACGTAAAGTGTTCCCAGTCCCCCGCGAAGATCTTCCACCCCTGCTTTCAAAGCATCGATGTGGTCATCATCATAGTCGTCGATGTAATTGCACTGACTATAACCATAGCTGAAGTTGAAAATATCGAAGTCGCCGTTCAACTGGTGAAGGTTTTTGGCTTCTTCTGAAGTGGCGTGATCAGCGGCTGTGTAGTTACTCAGGAATTTGAAAGCGGCGTAGGAAGCATCCGGGGCCACACCCCGTCCTCCGATATCGTTCCATCCTTCCATCGCAATAATTCCTGCCACGGCCGTACCGTGTGGCTGGTTCCCTGAGGGGTATCCTTCCGCCGTTGCATCATCCCAGCGAAGCGGATCGAGGAGAGCGTAGTTTCTGTTTTCGCCTGTAAGATTATTTCCATCAATATCCGGATGTGTGTAATCCGTCCCGGTATCGGAAACAGCAATACGAACACCGGCACCAGTAACTGCCGTCGAAGAATTATTATCGTGAAGATCTTCCACGTTGAGATCAATTCCGGAAGTGGGAGTGGAATCAGTGAGTCCGCTGACGTAGGAGAAAACATTCTGGCCCGAGTTTTTTAAATGCCACTGGTATTCATACAGTGGATCATCACTCGTTGTAGGAGTTGGCGTCGTGGTACCACCACTGGTCGTTCCGCTATCCACTGAACTTGCTCCGATATCCCCCTGATCCTGCACGCAGGCCGTAAGCGATAAGAGAATAAGCATCATCAAAAAAGTGCGCATAGAAATCTCCCTATTGGTTCTATCGGATGAGATTGGGGATTTATTTAAGGGAGAAGACTGGAGCATTTTACTCGGAAAACTGGCCCTTTTACGGGGCAGATCTCCTCAACGCATGGGTCTTTTTCAAGGCAAAGACTGACATCTTTTGGCCCGGGCCTTGCTCTTAAAAGACCACACGGAAGTGGGTGCCTTTAGTGGCACCCTCGAAAAACAAGGAGTGTTTTATGGCCACCACATTGAACTCGCAGCATACAGTGCGACCCGCCTTTGCGACGCGATCAAGTATCCAGAAAGTCTGCATCGGCATGGGGGTCGCCTTCATTCTCGTCGGATTCCTGGGCATTCTCATGCCCGGATTCATGAACATGCACCTGTCGCTTTCCCATAATCTGATTCACCTTGCATCCGGGGCCTTCGCGATCGGATTCGGTTATTCCGACAACAGCCGCGCGGCCTATCATTTTGCGATCGCCTTCGGCGTCGTCTACGGACTCCTCGGGATCGCCGGCTTCGTGATCGGTCAGCCCGGGTATCCTGGTGTTGGTCACATGGCCGCGGATCAGAATCTTCTCCGTGTGATTCCGAACGTCCTCGAATTCGGAACGATGGACCATTCTGTTCACATCCTTCTTTCTGCTGCATTCCTTTTCTCAGCCTACGCGTGGAAGCATACGTACCTCGAAGCTGATCGCTCGCTCGTGGATGTCCAGAGAAGAGCAGAACGAACCGTCACTTCGACCGAAACCTTTGATTCCGCCAGCACACCGTCTGATCTCAAGGATTCGATTCTCGGACAGTCCGACATAAGTGTGATCCATGATCGTGATCGCCGGGATAATTTCGAGGAACGTCTATGAGTATGAAAGACAGGACAGATTCCGTCTGGGAGACCGTTGGTCTCCCGGTGTTTTCTGAAATCCGTGAAGACGTGAGAACGGAAGTCTGCGTGATCGGCGCGGGTTTATCAGGACTCTCGATTGCCTACGAACTCGCCAGGCGCGGGAAGAAGGTCACTCTTCTTGAATCTTTCCGGATCGGCTCCGGTCAGAGTGGAAGAACCACCGCCCATCTCTCATGCCAGCTGGAGGAAGAATTTTCAGATCTTCTCAGGATGCATGACCTGTCCACTGTCAGGAAATTTCTCGAGGCACACAGAAGCGCCATCGATATCATTGAGAACATCGTTGAGCAGGAAGAAATTCACTGTGACTTCAGGCGTGTCGATGGGTATCTCTTTGCCGGCGAAGGCTCCCGGGAGAATCTCCTCCTGAAAGAAAGAGAAGCGGCGATGAAGTGCGGATTGATTCTCGATCCTGTGCTGAAGACTCCGCTTTTGAAAGAGAAGACAGCGGGACTTCGCTTCGCTAACCAGGCACAGTTTCATCCCCTGAAGTACATGAAAGGACTTCTTCAGTGCCTGCAGGATCTGGGGGTCACGATTTACGAGAACACGCGCGTGACGGAGATCGAAAATCCCACCCCCGATCTGTCTCTCATCCGCACGGAACACAAAAAAGACATCCAGGCGGACTTCGTGGTGGTGGCGACCGATTCTCCGATCAATACGCGTTTCCACATTCACACGAAGCAAGCTGCTTACCGGACGTATGCGGTGACTTTCGATTATCCCGGTGAGCACGAAAATGTTCTCCTCTGGGATACGGAAGATCCTTATCACTACGTTCGGATCCACGAAGGAAAACTCATCGTCGGGGGAGAGGATCACCGGGTAGGACAAAATCCGGAAGGGAATCCATTCGAGAACCTCGAACACTGGACGCGCAAAAATTTTGAAGGCGTAGGCCTGATGCTCGACAAATGGTCCGGGCAGGTCTTTGAGCCAGCGGACACCATCGGCTACATCGGGAAAAATCCTGGCACCGATCGCAACATCTACATCGCCACCGGATATTCCGGTAGTGGAATGACGAGTGCGGTGATCGCCAGCCAGATCATTCCGCAATTGATTGATGGGCGCGCTCATCCGCTCGCGGACATTTTTGATCCGAAGAGACCGCCGATCAGAAACATGTCCGAGTTCGTGAAAGAGAACATGAACGTGGCCTTCCAGTACACTGACTGGCTGACCGGCAGTGATGTCAAATCAGAGGAAGAAATTCCCGAAGACACCGGATGTCTCATGCGGCACGGACTTACCAAGGCGTGTGTCTATCATGAGCACGGAGATAGCTTCGAAAGGAAATCTGCCGTGTGCACGCATCTCGGGGGAATCGTTCACTGGAATGACATTGAGAAAACCTGGGACTGTCCCGCGCACGGATCGCGCTTTAATACGCACGGAACTCCCATTGAGGGTCCGGCCATCTCTGAATTATCACCGGAGCATTAATGGACATCGTTGAACTATCACAGGGCCTTCGGACCCTGCGTGAGAAATTTTTCCGCACTCAGGAAGTCACAGAAAAATTATGCGCGCCTCTTTCACCCGAAGACGCCATTCTTTCCGTGACGGCGGATACCTCTCCGCCGAAGTGGCACCTCGGTCACACCAGCTGGTTTTACGCGCGCTTCATCCTCGGGAAATTCACGGACTTTGAAGTCACACCGGAATTTGAATTCATTTTCAATTCTTATTACAAGGGTCTCGGTCCTCACATCCCGAAATCGGTGAGGAGTTCCGTTTCCCGGCCCGCTCTTGATGAGATTCTTTCCTGGCGGAAAGAGGTGAGCCTTCGCCTTTCTGATTTCCTGGAGAGTGTGACGACGGAAGATCTGGCGGAAGTCAGAAGAATTCTTGAAACGGGAATCAATCACGAAGAACAGCACCAGGAACTTCTCCTGATGGATATCAAGCGGAACTTTTTTGAAAATCCGCTGAGGCCCCGGTACAAGGAGCGCGAGCTTCTTGGGGCCTTCCTTCCGGAAGATCCGGAGTGGATCAATATTCCGTCGGGGCTCGTGAAGATCGGCGTTTCGACCAAGGATCCCGGATTCCACTTTGATAATGAAGGAGATTCTCACCAGAGATGGATCGATAGTTTCATGATGATGAGTCATCCGGTGACCAACGAAGAGTATCTGCATTTCATCCAGGAAGGCGGCTATCAGACTCCGCGGCTGTGGCTCTCCGATGGATGGGATCTTATCCAGAAAGAAAACTGGCAGCATCCATTGTACTGGGAAGAGCGCGACGGTGAGTGGTGGCACTTCACCCTTTGCGGAATGGTGGCGCTTGATCTGAAAGCTCCGGCCTGTCACCTTTCCTATTACGAGGCGGATGCGTACGCGAGATTCCGCGGCGCCCGGCTTCCGACAGAATTCGAATGGGAAGTGGCGGCCGGCAGAGAAAAAATCAACGGACAGTTTTCTGAGAATCATATCTTCGAGCCGCACGTGACGGAAGAAGGAGAGGAATTCTCCGCGATCCATGGAACGCTCTGGGAATGGACTCAGAGTGCGTATCTCCCATACCCGCGCTATGAAAGTTTTCCGGGAGCTCTCGGAGAGTACAACGGAAAGTTCATGGTGAACCAGATGGTCTTAAGGGGAGGATCCTGCATCACCCCCCGCGGGCATTACCGAAAAACATACCGGAATTTTTATTACCCCCATATGAGATGGCAGTACGCTGGACTCCGTCTCGCGAAGGACCTTGCATGATTGATACAGAAGAGAAGATTTTAGTCGACCACGTACCCCAGAGCCACAATGTGCTGACGGAAGTGATCATGGGCCTTTCCCGCGCGCAGAAATCTCTTCCGGCGAAACTTCTTTACGATAAAAAGGGCTCCGAAATCTTCGAAGAGATCTGCTGCCTTCCGAGTTACTATCCGACCCGTACCGAGTTTAAGATCCTGAGGGACAACGCCCGTGAAATGGTAGAACTCATGGGTGACGGTTGCCTCATCATTGAACCCGGTAGCGGCTCTGCGGAGAAGGTCCGGATTCTTCTGAAGGCGATGAAGAGTACTCCCCGCTACGTACCGATTGAAATCTCCCGGGAGATTCTCCTGCGCACCTGCCGGGAGCTCATTGAGGAATTTCCGGGGCTCGGGCTCACTCCGGTCTGCGCCGATTTCACGGATGATCTCCCTCTGCCATTGTCTGTGTCTTCCCAACCCGGAAAAAAAGTCATTTTTTTTCCCGGCTCCACCATTGGAAACCTTCATCGTGATGAGGCGCGAGACTTTCTGAAGAAAGCGTCGCGACTGGTGGGAAGAGGAGGAGGACTTCTCATTGGAGTAGACCGGAAAAAGGATGTCGATGTTCTTCTCCGTGCCTACAACGATCCCGAAGGAGTGACGGCGGCCTTCAATCACAATCTTCTCGAGCGACTCAACCGGGAGATCGATGCTTCTTTTGTTCTGGAGAATTTCCGGCACGAGGCGATTTACAACGAAGAGCTCGGGAGAATTGAAATGCATCTCCTGAGTCTCCTGCCGCAACTCGTGCGGGTGAGCCAGACTGTCTTCCGTTTCCGGCAGGGAGAAACGATTCACACGGAGAATTCCTACAAATATAGCGTGGAGGAATTTGTCACTCTTGGAGAGAAAGCCGGACTTTCGTTTGTCCGCTCATGGGAAGACCAGGACGGGCTCTTCAGTGTCTATTATTTTGAAAATCGATGAGGGGATTCATGAAACCGATTAGAAAGAAAATATTTATCATCGTCCCTGTCGTTGTCACTGTGGCACTGGTGATTCTCCGGATTGCCCTACAGCCTGTTCTTCTCGGGATGATCAACAAAAAACTGGACACTTTTTCCCCCGAAATCACGGGCCATGTTGATGATCTCGATCTCAGTATTTTCCGGGGCGCCCTGGGGCTTAACGACATCCGAGTGAAACTGAAAAAAGCTGATACGGATTTTCTCAGGGTCAAAGCTGTCGACGTGACTCTTGCATGGAGGGAAGCCATCAAGGGGAATCTCATGGCCGATGCCATGATTAACGGAGTGGATTTCACTTTCGATGAAAGACTTCCCGACGCGATAAAAAAATCGTTTCCTAAAGAAGATAAGGATGAACCAAAAAAACAACCTCCGATCCGGATCTCGCGCCTTGACTGGAAAAACGTGAATGTGATTCTTCCGACGGATAAGGCGTATACCAATCAGGGTCCTTTTAAGCTCACGCATATTCAGGGGAGAGTGACGAACCTCTTCGCGGATTCGGAGACACCGAGATCTTTTTTCCATACGCAGGGGCAGGGGAGCGGGACTTCGAACTTCAAAGCGATCGGAAGTGCAAATCTCAAGGCCGATCCGGTTGAGTGGGATGTGGACGCCCAGATGCAGGGGTTTGATCTCCCGTCGATGAACCGGTTTCTTCTGAAAAAAGTTCCCCTCACTTTCACCAAAGGGACTTTCGATCTTTACTCGGAAGTAAACTCCGAGGAAGGAAAGATCAAGGGCTATGTAAAACCGTTTGTGACGGATCTGGATTTTATCAGGACAAACGAAGACTTCAAGGGACCAAAGCACTGGCTGATCGAAGTGGCCGGAGCTATCGGGAACTGGGTTGTGGAAGCGCAAAGAGATAAAACCGTCGCGACCAAAGTCCCATTCACTTTCGACGGCAAAAAATTTGCCGTGGATACAAAAAAAGCTCTTGGAAATGTCATCACTCACGGTTTTGACCAGGAACTTTCTCACGGAGTAGACGCCAAATTTACGATGCAGGCACAGGAAGCGAAGAAAGAGGCGAAAGAAACAGACCGGGAAAATAAAAAGAGAGAAGAAAAAAAAGAAGATAAGGAGAATGAATGAGAACGATATTATCGCTCATCTTTACTTTGTTTCTGATTGAGGCCTGTTCAACGAAGGCTCCCAGGGACCCGGGGAAAGCCTCTCCTCCCAAGTCACCTAAGATCGTTGGGGCTTCTGAAGGATCAGGAATCAGCTTCGATGCCCGTCAGCTCGCCAATGAGATGGAATCGAATTACGTGACGGAAATCCTCTTTCCAAAAGGCTCCGCTGAACTTTCGGAACCAGCGAAAAATTCGCTCCGCCACCTGATGAAGCAGGCGGGAAAAGAAGGCTTTCTGAAAAAAGCCAAACTCATCACCTGGGCCGACAAAGAAATGCCGACAGAAAAGAAAGAAAGTCTCTCCCGGAATGAAGTGGCCCTCGCAAAGAAAAGAAATGATGCTCTGACAGTGTTCATCCAGTCATCCCATGGGAAAG
>CANGAC010000113.1 GCA_947451425.1 Bacteriovoracaceae bacterium
CGCCGAGCCCGAGATCGGGCCCAGCTTATGTGGAACCCGGATCCGCTCACGGAGTCTGGTCGGATATGACAGAGGCGGGAGTCAACGAGCACAATCGCCGAACCTACGTCCGCGATGCTGCCGGAGCCCCTGCCGCTGAGGGCCTGGCTGCTGACGCCGGAACTTACGTCATGTACGGTGGTGAAAAAGAGGGATCGTCTGCGCTCATCTCAAGAATCATGGGACCCTCTAAAGAATACTTCAATCTTTGGGTCAGCGGACTGACCCCGGAAGCACGAAAAGCTTTCCTAGTGGATTTTCTCTCTGGCGTAAGCGGCGGAAGATACCGGGTCCGGGACGTCAAAGACGCCCAGGGTGTCGCTCAGGTGCTGGATCTTGAAGGTCTCCGGGGCCAGAACTTCGCAGCGATGGACGACGCCGCTCTCACGGAAAAATTCAATCTCTTCGTGGAACGCGCAGGAGACAAGAGTTTCTCCTTCCTGACGCCGGCGACGCGGATGAAAATCATGAACGGAAGTCTTCCGGGACTCACCACAGAATCAGGGCTCAAGAATTACGCTAAAAATACCTACGGCTACCGCAACTTCCGCGCTCTGTTCGGAGACGCAGAAAAATTCATCGACGCCGCTCACAACACCTCCGTCGGTTGGGAGATTAACTTCATCCCGCAAAGATCCTACGGTGAATTCGAGCACATGATCGACTGGTTCAAAGTCTCACTCAAAAACGCGGGCCAGCTCTTCGAAGCCCCCGGTCACCAATGGATCGTGTATCCAAAAACGAAAGCGATGATGGAGTCTCCGGAAGAAGCAGCGAGAGTGATCGATCGCGTGAATGAGATTCACAAGAATAACCAGGCCTACATCGTTCTCCGCGCCATCGAAGGGGAAGCGGGCATTCAGTATTCAAACTATAAAGATGTTCATTCACAGTCAGCTTTCGGAAATAATGTCCACGACACCGGCCGCGGTGTTATCCGTCTCGAAGATAACCGTTTCCGTGTCGACAGTGCTGATGCTCTTGCCGTCGAGTTCCGTGCCGGTACGAAATCAGACTCCGTCAGACGAAATACCCAGCGCTTTCTTATCTCGCGCTACGCTGCTCAGGAATTCGATGACATTGCCAAAGCTTCGTCATGGGTCCTCAATCCGGGTGTAGGCTGGGGTGGTTACACCGCTGATCAGATCGTCGCCCGCTTTAATGTGACTCCGGAAGAAGCTCAGACTTTTTTAACCCGCATATCTGAAGGCGGAGTTCAGCGCCGTGGTGCTAACCGCGCCATCAATCAGTCATTCCTTGTCCCTCTGTGGAACTGGGAAGAGGCACCTTATCTTTCCAAAGCGAAGAAAGCAGAAGTGAAGCAGTTGACTGAAGCCTTCATCAAATCCGTTGTCCGTCTTCAAAGACCAAGTGGGAGCAGCATCGGCGAAGCGATGAAGTCGTGGGCGAAAGTCTCGCGCCTTTCTTCTGACATTGAAAACTATCTTCGTCCGAAACCTCGTCTCGCCAATCCAGAAAGTGCTGCTGCGAGAATTGCTCTCCCGGACAACGCCCGCGTGAACGTCAACAACGTTGACGTTGGGATCGAGTACACCGCCCGCTATCCGCTCAAAACGAGTGCTGAATTCGTCGACATTCCCGGACAGAAAGGGAAAGTGGAATGGCTTCGCACTTCTTATGAATACTCAAAAGAGGAGCGTCGCCAGGTCCTGAGACGTGCCGCTCAGTCGATCGCCAAAGAACAGAACAACAATCTCTTCACGAAAGTGGAACTGGTTGCTGGTGGTGATGGTCACGGACACGGGCTCGATGTGGCCTACGAATTCCGTGATTCAAAAAACCGCAAGTGGCGTGTGGAATGGGATGGGATCGGGCGCAGTTATGACACCAACGGTGTGATGATTCCGGAATCTCTCCGCGGCGGTCACATTGAAATCGTGACTCCGAAATTCAACCCGACAGAAAAAGAAATGGCCGGTGTTTTCCGCGGCCTCCAGAGAGAAAGCTTGATTCCTTCTCCACGCTTTGGTGGTGGTCACGTGAACGTCGACCTTGCACCATTCGAAGGGAAACCGAAGGCCCTCGCGCGCTTCCTCGGAACTTACTACGATAACAGGAATATGATGACCCTCATGTTCCAGCATCCGGGTCGTGGAGTTGGTGCCGAACCAAACCGCGCAACTCCGCAGCTGATCGAACGCCTGAAAAACTTCGACGGAACTGAGCAGGAATTAAAAGAGCTCCTCTATAACGAGCGCTTCTTCAACACTCGTGTTGGACGTAAAACGAAAAACAACCAGCTCAACATGATTGCTTATTTCCAGGATGCTATTCCTGAGCGCTTCATCCACGAAGACTTCGACATGAAGAACGACATGTGGAGAAGAACCTTCGACGTAAATCCGAATATCCGCAAAATGGAATTCCGGATGTTCAATGCTCCAAGAAACGCTGCTGAGTCTGCGCTCCAGATTAAGTTCGTACGGGCGATGATGAACCAGGCCTTAAACGAAGACGTTCCGGTTTTCCGCGGGAACTATGACGTGAACATCAACCGTCTGGCGGAAGCTCCGGACAGTACGATCACGAAGTTTGAAGACATGATGAGACAGCTCCATCTTGATCCGGCGGAGTACCGTCCGTTCCTCACAGAAGGGATGGCACTCACTCAGGCGAGCATCCGGTCTCCGCTTGCACTTTCGAACGAAGAAAAACTCGCTCTCCATCCGGAAGTCCGTGACTGGGGAACTGCCGAAAGACGGACGACTCCGATTGGATCTGAAGGCCGCCGCTGGGCCGGAAACGATATCCTTCCGGAGGCCCGTGAATGGAAACAAGCTCAGCTCGTCGGTCGCCAGGCCGGTGAACGTGCCAGACGGATTCCTGCGGTCGAAGGACGCGTGAGTAAACTTGCAGTGACTGGCGGAGACTCGATCGTATCGGGCTCACGTTGCCGGACAGCTGCCAATGTCGTGGAAGATCTTTTAAGAGAGTAAACTAATCACCAAGGAAATGCTCAGGCGGGTTTACCTGCGTGAGCGTTTCCATGTTCCGGTACCACCGCATGAGTGCCGGATACGTTTCTTCAATCCATTTGGATTCTTCCAGATCCGGTGACATGAATCCCTGTACCACCATGAAGACATACAGATCCGTCAGCGTGGGATACTTGGCAAACATCTCAAAGAACTCCTGCTCTTCGATGACTCTCGCCAGTGAGGAAAACTGCTGCCCGATGAGCTTCTGATAGGCCTCAGTAGGGAGCTCGCCAATTGTTGTGCGCGAAAGATATTTCAGGATGTATTTCCGCAGGAGCGCGATACTTTCCGGATTTGTGTGAGACCCAAAGTCCACGTTCACGATGAACTTCTGAAAGTTCTCTTCTTTCTTCCAGCGCGCATACACCAGAGAGTTAATGAAGCATTCGTTACTCCACTGCTGAGTAATGAAACTGTAAATGGAATCCGAGCGGATAAGCCGGTGCTTAACTTTGTTGTCTTTAATAGAACGAAGAAGATGATCCCAGATCTGCCGGGAGCTTTTAAACTTTTCTCCATCCATTTCCAGATACGGTAAACCCATCAGGCGATTTTCGAGCGTCGCCTGAAAATCCGGACCGGGTTTCGGAAGGGGAGTATTCACGACTTTCACTTCGAGATTAGCGAGATTGCAAATGCGCTTTATGAGAACCGCACGCGGAAAAATAGATTCGCAATTCTTGCAGGGAGGCCACTGGTAGAATGTATTCATCCTACCAGTTTAACATATTTTTTAATCTTCAAGCTTAAGGTTCAGGTCTTCTTTTTTATCGCTGCAAATAACTTCACATGTCCGGGGCGCGTAACAGCAGGGAAAGCACACGACCCTGCAGTTTTTTCCTTCTTCCGCCAGCTGCGAAGCTTCCCGCGACGCCTCGAGAAAGTCGGCGAGATATTTCTCCTCATTGGCAGACACCGGAAGGGAAAGAACAGAAAGTATCAGAATCATTTTCATAGGAGCTCCTTGTCCTCTGGTTCTAACAGGAGCTTGCCTCATCTTGAATTTGACTAACCCCATAGCTCGGATAGGGAAATACCTATTTGAAATGGACAAAAAGACTCTTTTCCCTCATTCTCCCCCCATGATTAACAATGATGTCATTCGCAGTATCCGGTACATGCTTAAAGTAAGCGAGTTCGAGCTCGTCGAGATCGTTAAACTCGGCGGCGGAGAAGTCACCCAGGCCAAGATGAACGCTTATATAAAGGGCGAAGAAGAGCCCGGCTTCGAAGCTTGCCCGCAGAATGTGATGTCGCGGTTTCTTAATGGTCTGATCATCTGGAAGCGTGGAAAGGATGAAACCCGTCCGCCGATGGCACCGGAACTTCCCACGAACAATGTCGTTTTAAAGAAGCTCAGAGTTGCGTTCGAACTCACGGACGTCGATATCATGCAGATGCTCGATGAAGTCGGATTCAAAGTGACGAAGACGGAGCTTGGCGCCTTATTCAGAAAAGAAGGACATCACAATTACCGCGCGTGCGGCGACCAGCTTCTGAGAAATTTCCTCAAGGCCCTCACCAACAAGCTTCGGGATATTAAATAATCTTTCCGCGTCCCTTGAGTGTCGCCTGTAATTTATCCTGAAAGAGCTTCATCATCACATCACCCACGTCTTTCCCCTCGATGATTCCCAATGCTGTGGCAATCGCTTCAAGTGTCGCCATGCCGGCTTCGGTCGTTTCAGCGCGGAGATGAGTTGTCGCCGGGTTCGGTGAGCTGATTTTCACCCGCAGAATATCTTTCAGTTCATGGTGACGGTAATGGACCTTACTGGCCTGTCTCCAGTTCCCATCAGGAACAATGAGCTGGATGGGAAGGGGACTTTCATTCACTAATTTCTGGTCGAGCTCGACAGCATCATCAGAAGGATAGAAGAGAAACGTCCGATAATCCGGCGTCAGGAGATCACTTAAATCCAGCGCATCTTTTCCTTCTCCGCGGATTCTCATCTCACTGTTCGGTAAGGCCTTGAGGGCGAGGCGACCGGTATTGGTTGTCCGCTTTAATTCCTTGGCATGAATGACGAGTGTGATTTTCGTTCTGAGCTTTAGCGTGGGAATGCCGGCGCAGATGCAGCGATCTTTATGGAGGAAGCAGGTCTGGCAGGGATCAGCAGTCTTTCTCTTTCTTTGAATCAGAGGACTGTTCATGAAACTCCGGGAAATAAAAAAGCCACCGCGAGGGTGGCTTTTAAAAATACATTTAAAGATGGCGGGAGAGACGGGACTCGAACCCGCGGCCTTCTGCGTGACAGGCAGACGTTATAACCAACTTAACTACTCCCCCGGAGCTATAAATGTTCACCAAATATAAAGACCTACCCCGTTATCGTCAAGCCAAATCCATGGAAAAATACTGATTTCGGGGCGCAGCATATGTTACTATTTATCCACTCAAAGGATTGAAATGAAATCTGTTTTCATCACAGGTGGAACGACCGGTATCGGAGCAGAACTCGCGAAACATTACGCCGAACGCGGCTGGAAAGTCGGCGTCTGCGGTCGCGATAAGCTCAAATACACCGAGAGTTTTCCCACCCAGAAAGACAGCATTCAGTTTTACCAAGTCGACGTCGCCAATCGTGATCAGGTGAAAGCTGCGATCCGGGACTTCTCCTCACCCATTGGTCTTGATCTTCTGATCGCCAACGCCGGGATCGGTTACAAGTTCAAAACAAAAATCCCTGATTTCGAATTCAGTTACAAGATGGTTCACACCAACCTTCTGGGAACGATGTACGCGTTTGAAGCGGCCCTGGATGTGATGATTCCTCGCTCGAAAGGACAGCTCGTCGCTGTCGCCAGTATTGCCGGCTACAATGGTTTACCGGGAGTTTCTGCGTACAGTGCGACCAAGTCTGCGGTCCAGAAATACTGCGAGTCTCTTCACCTCGACCTTCGTCAGTTCAATATCAATGTGACGACGATAAATCCGGGTTTTGTCGATACACCTCTCACTCAGGCGAATCACCATCCGATGCCGTTTCTGATGGATGCACCGAAAGCCGCGAAGCTCATCGGTCGCGCGATCGAGAAAAAGAAAATGACCTATCACTTTCCGTTCTTCTTTGCAGGGATGGTAAGACTCATGGGTATTCTTCCCCGCACCTGGTACCGTTTCCTCTTCAGTATGAAATTGTTAAACTACAGCAAGGAAAAATAAATGAAAGTATTCTTACTCGTAATGATTGTTTCCCTTTCCTGTAATGCCCGTACTGTGAAAAAGAAAGACGTTGTTCCTGCTAAGAAACAAGTGACGGAAACGAAGCCAGTTCATCCTGCTCTCAAGAAAGAAGAAGACTGCGATGATAAGGCGAAGAAGCCCATCGAGATCAAGCCAGAGACGATCTCGCTTGGCGGTGGCAGCACTGGTTGTTCATTACCAGAGTAGTTTTTCCTGAATGAGATGAAACGACGCCACGGCCATCCAGACGACGGTCAGTGCAATGCCATGTCCGAAAATGACCAGCATAAGATCTTCCTCGAGGAGTCCCGTGCAGATGAAAAAGATGCAGATAGCGGGAATAAAATTGGAGAAGGGAATCGGCAGCGGAAGGGCGAGAAATGAAGCGGCCATCACAATCGTTATTCCGCTCATGATCCGGATGAATTTTGACTTCGTAAACGTATGCTTGAAGAGGGATATCTTCGACGTGAAGACGCAAAATTTCACCGCGGCTTTATAAATCAGCTCAAATTTTTCCGGCGAGAGAGTCAGGTCCCGCATCCTTTTTGTGAGGAGCGGACGGTCCAGAGCGATGAGTCCTATACCCTGGAGGAGGACAATGAATCCCAGGATCGTGGAGAGACCTGGAATCGGAATGGGTTGCATGAAAGGAAGAATGGCAATCAGGCAGACAATCAGGATCGATTCTTCCTGGGTCTTATCGACAATCGATCCCAAAGTTATGGCCGGCCCAATCTTCACCTCTTGTAAGGCCTGAACGAGCCGCTCACTCACACGTGTTTCTTGTTATAGGAAATGGATGACCACAGTGAGAGTCCAATGAGGCCCGCACCGATGAGACCGGTGAAGACTTCCGGGATGTGGTAGATCGTTCCGGCAAACATAATGAGCGCGAGAATGCCGATGGCGTAGAAAGCTCCGTGCTCGAGGAACCGGAATTCCGCGAGTGTTCCTTTTTCGACCAGCATGATTGTCAGGCTTCGCACGAACATCGCACCGATCCCGAGACCGATCATGATGATGAAGAGATTATTCGTGATCGCAAACGCCCCGACAACTCCGTCGAAAGAAAACGAAGCATCGAGAACTTCGAGGTAGAGGAACATTCCCATGCTCGCCTTGTGAAGATCGATTCCCTGTTCCGTTTCATCCGGAGAATGAAGGAAGGCACCAATCCCGTCGACGATGATGTACGTAATAAGACCCCAGAGACCACTCACGAGAAATGTCATGCTCTCTTCGGGCTTCTGATAGAGAGAGAAAACGTAAAGGAAGATGATGGTGACCCCAATGGAAACAGCTTCCACGCGCCCCAGTGTTGCGATGGGTTTTTCGATCCATCTGAACCAGTGAATTTCTTTTGCCTCATCGAAGAAGTATTTGAGGGCCACCATCATGAGGAAAGCTCCGCCGTAAGAAGCAATGCTTACGTGGGCCGAGAGCATGATCTTGGCGTATTCATCGGGCTTGGTGGCTGCGAGGACGAGCGCATCGATCGGATTGATGTGGGCCATGACTCCGACGAGTGCGAGCGGGAAAACCAGACGCATACCGAAAACAGCAATCGCGATACCCCAGGTAAGAAAGCGGTGCTGCCAGAGCGGAGTCATCTTTTTTAAGACGATCGCGTTCACGACAGCGTTATCAAAGGAAAGTGAAACTTCAAGGATACTTAAAACGAAGGCGAGAAAGAGCGCCGAGAATCCACCCGCAGTTGTTCCCGAATAGTAATGCCCGATTCCGAAGGCGCAGACCGCACCTACGAGAGAGAGAAGGATCGAGCCTTTGAAATATTTCATCATGAAGATAACTCCTTAAATCAGTAAAGTTATCATCCTCGAAACGGAAGAAATTGGCATGTGAAATCTGGAATTTGCGCTGTGTAATCAGCCTTCGATGACGTTTCTTTCAGAGACGATTTCATTCAGGTTCCAGAAGTCGTAACCAACTCCCATGAGAAGAAATCCACCGGTGCAGAAATAGAGAATGCCCGAGATCCATTTCCCGAGATAAAAACGGTGAACCCCGAAGGCGCCTAAGAAGGTGAGGAGGATCCATGCGATATTGTAATCGTATTTTCCTTCCGCGAATTTCAGATCGGCTTCGCGGTCCATCGACGGAATGAGAAACGCATCCACGATCCAGCCAATGCCGAAGAGTCCGAACGTGCAGAGCCAGATGGTCCCGGTAATGGGTTTACCGAAGTAGAAACGGTGCGATCCTGTGAATCCTAAGACCCACAGGAGGTAACCGACGGGCAGGGAATGAGTGTCTCTCATTACTGCCATGTAAGATGAATCTGATTATTTCCTGCGAACGGCATTTCTTTCGGCGTGAGAACGAGAGTTTTCACATCATTGAAATTTGCCTTCGGTGCACACGTCGTGAACTGGTTTTTCCATTCCTGGTAAGCACCGTACGGAGCGACGACCTGTCCACCCTGAGGAGTCGAAGCCGGTTCACGGCTACTCACATTCAGAAGATGGAAATGATCCTGCTGATCAACCCAGGCCACAGTCCAATTCGCCGGAAGAACTTCCTGCTGTTGAGCACCTGTTAAATGAAGATTGATGTCGAAACAAACGTCCTGCTTATCCATGCGCTTAGTTGCAGACGCCTGAAGATTTCCGAGAGCGGCTGAATCATAGGCCACCGGATGACCATTGAGGGATGCGGGCCCGCGGGTGGTACAGCTCACCATTGCGATTAAACAAATAATACTTAGGATTTTCATGCTTCCCTCCTTGGAACGCCTATTGGAATTTTAGCACGGTCGACGGGGAGGGGGCACCCGGACACTTTTTCCACAAAAGACACTCCCCATTATTTGATTGAATTGGTAAGAGAATGAAAAAATCTTTAGGAGCATTCACATGTTTTCGAAGTTCTTAGCGTTATTGCTGGTTTTGGCCTTCTCTGGTTCTGCGATGGCGACCAGTTTATCCCTTCTCCACGGTAGCAATTTCCGTGACGATCAGGGTTACGAAAAAGAGCGTACGACTTACACGCTTGAGCACTTCGGCGTCTGGGAATACGGAACAGTGTTCTTCTATTACGACATCACCGATCCTTTCTCGGCTCCACCAAACTCAGGTGCCAAGGGCCATAGCCACCAGAAGGGTGCTTCTCAGTTCTTCGGAGGAACATCTTTCACTCTCAGTATGTCGAAAATGTTCGGCTTAGATTTCGGAAAAGGATTCGTCCGTGATCTTTCTTTCCGGGGTGAATTTGAAAACGGATCGGCTAACGGTACCTATGCTTTCCGCAACTACTTCTATGGACTCCAGGCCGACCTCGCGATGCCTGGATTCGATTTCTTCGCGTTCAACACTGTTTTCAGAGATAACCCGCTTGATCCAGGCGTGGGAATTCAGATTGGGATGTTCTGGCAAGCCTCGCACGAGTGGAGCCGCTGGAGACGCTTTAAGTTCACCGGATTCCTCGCGACATCTCCCTGGGATGGTGACGGTGATAAGGACAATCCTTTCGTCGATAAGAAAGGGCGATTCCTCACTTCGCAGCCGCAGTTCCTCTACGATCTCGGTTACGGGATGTGGGGAAAACCAAACCGCCTCGAAGTCGGAGCTGAGTACGGATATTTCCTGAATCGCTTCCAGGCCCCGCACAAGGATGAAAAAGTTCTCCAGGCACTATTGAAAGTCAGCTGGTAACAAGTCCGAAAGAAAAACGGCGGAGAGTTCTTATTCCGCCGAAACTCCCAGAAGAAATGAAATAATCAGAAGTGTGAAAACGAGGAACGCAATCGCTGCGAGTTTGTTTTCTTTTTGTTTCGCAAAAAGAATTCCGGTGAGGAAAACCCTCCAGACCGGAAGAGAAACAAGTGAGGCGAGTCCGAAGAGGCAGATGAGTGCACCGAAGTTTC
>CANGAC010000114.1 GCA_947451425.1 Bacteriovoracaceae bacterium
AATGAAATCGGCCAGCTTTTGAAACTCGATTCAGGAACCCTCTCGCCTCTGCTGAAAAAGATGGAATCAAAAAACTACCTTCGCCGTACCCGCCAGAAAGAAGATGAAAGGGTTGTGCTGATTGAATTAACTGATGAAGGCCGCGAACTCAGGAAGAAAGCTGCCAAAATTCCGCTGACAATGGTTTGCCAGATGGACATGAAGGAAAGAGAAATAGTGGAGCTAAGGAACGAGCTGAATGTGCTGATCGAAAAGCTCTCTAGGAATCCGTGAGCTTCAGGGCCTTGGCGAGCATGTAGGGAAGCGTTCCCCCTGAAGTGGAATGAAGGAAGGAGGCGTAAATCGCGAGATCGGCTTCCGGCGTTTTTATAAGTCTGGTTGGCTTAATTTCCACTGAAGTATCACATTGAGCGGCTTCACCAATAACTGCATTAGTCCGGCAAACACTAGGCCTGTCTTCATAAACTTTACATTTCCCATCTGTGTCCAGGAAAACGCATTTTCTTTCGGCGAAACTCAGAGCGTAATAAGCTTGTGAGGAATTCTTCACCGCCATCTGAATCAGGAGGTTTTCCCGATTTATTTCCACGCCTTCCCGCACTCTTTCAGCGAGAAGTTCTGCTTCGTCACTGGTTATACTGACCTGGGTATGACAGCAGGCCGAACACCCGCTCGCACAAGGACTGAGGGACTTCACCTTCGCATCCTGGAAGATGTGATCATTCAGTTCATCCACAATCCGATGAACATACCGAGCGCGCTTAACAGAATCATGATTTTTATTGAGTTTCTTTAAAAGGAATTGGATGAGCTCCATGGCCTCTAGCCTGTTTCTCATCTCAACAAAAGTTTTTTGCGCGATAGCTGGAACGTTCATAGTTTCTCGCTCATCCAAACAACCTTCATTTAATGGTAAAGTAAAATAGATAAGATGCAATATGGCATTAAATCCGGGTAACTCTTTCCGATCTGATTTAGTCAGGTACAATTAAGTCTATGAAGTTTGATCTCTTTCTCTTCGACCTCGACGATACCCTGCTCGACTTCCGCGCCTCTGAGAAACTCTCTTTTGAACGAAGTCTAGAGGGGATTCTTCCGGCCGATTCGCTGGCAGATCTCTTCCACTCGTACCAGATCGAGAACCGAAAACTCTGGCAGCTTTTCGAAGAAGGAAATACCACCAAGGATGAGCTCAAAGTAGAGCGCTTCCGGAAAACATTCTCTCTTCACAAGATCGACGCCGATCCGGAACTGGCCAGCCGAAAATACCTGGAAGCACTTCCCGAGACAGTTGTCCTGATTGATCACGCAGTGGAAATTCTGGAGTGGCTTCATCCGCAGGGAGAAATCGGCATTATCACAAACGGCATTCATCACACACAAACTCAAAGAATAAAAAATTCTCCGCTCGGGAAATACATCAGCTTCGTCAGTGTTTCCGAAGAGTGCGGGTTTGCGAAACCCGATATTCGTTTCTTTGAACACAGCTCGAAGATGGCCAGATCATTTGATAAGAACAAGGCGATCGTCATCGGTGACCGATGGGAAGCGGACATCATCGGCGCACATAATTTCGGTGTGGCTTCCTGCTGGTTTAATCCGGAAGGGAAAGTGCGACCGGGGGATCTCCCTACGGTCGAAGTGAAGCACCTATCTGAAATTAGAAATATTATCTCAGTAAGTTCATGGCCCTGGTCACGCTGATTTCACAGCCACCAGTTCCCAGGCGAGCACCCTCTGGGTTGAAGGGCGCAACCGAAGGATCGGTCACTCTCACGAACTTCAAAGCTCCACTAGAATTTTCAGTGTAAGCTATCCCGCCGTATCTGAGGAGACCATCTTCGTAAGCTGAGAGAACCCGGAAATGGGAACCTTCGCTCAGGGGCGCTTTAACGAATCCCTCAGGGGAAATGGCCGAGACTGTGACATCAAGAAATTTCTTATAGTCCCGGTCCTGAGACATAAGGCGATTTAAAACGTTTCGAATGTGCTCTTCGTTTTCCGGTGTCGACTTCAAATGAATACTCACTCCCCCTGCAGCTGGATTATAGCGTCCATCGAGAAGGGTTGAAGTTACCGTAAGTTCAGGAGTGAGTCCCTCTGCCGCGAAGGCCACCATGAGACGGTCGAGCCTCACTTCTGCACCACTGAGAACTGTTTGAAGTTTTGCCGTCGTAAAACTTTTTTGCGTGCGTATAAAAGCCTCGAGCGCAGGTTTTGTCAGAATATTTCTCGCCTGGGCCTCTCTGAGAATTTGTGTCTGAGAAGCAATATCGCGGGAAGGAATAATCTCGTTGATCCAGCTCACGAGAGCAACTCTGGAGTTCCCCATGGTCGTCGGCGCGATTGATCCTGACTCTTTAATGATTCCAGAGATTGCACTGATCTGAGCGCGACGTCTCGAAGAAGAAGCCGCGGTTGCAAGAGTCTCATCCTCAGATCCCACGACATCGGAAATGAGTAGCTGAACGTTCAGACGATCCTCCGGTCCATTGAAAACACTCGCGAGATAGCCTGTTTCCACCTCAACGACCTGAGAAACTCTTTTTGCCCGCAGGAGCCATTCTCCCGTTTCCTCAAACGGTGATTGAACGTTCACCACCGAGTTGACGAATTTTGCTCCCTCGGGAGTCGGGAAATTGGTGCGGTTGATATTCGTAATTGATCCATTGATCTCGGCGGCAGTCCTCGGGATAACGAGATCACCAACGGCGAGACCTGTTTCCGGAAAAGCCCCGGCCGTACCGATGTAATTCACTGATGTGTAGCCAGCGTTCTTTAATCCCCTGGCGATCGGAAGAACTTCATCACCCCAGACGTTGGAGAAAATTCTCCAGCGCTGCGTTTGTCCGTTGCTACCACGAATCATGTAATCAGACATTTCGTAAGAACCACGATCGTAATTGAAAACGGTAAACGGAGAAACAAGAAGATTTTTTGTCGTCAGGAGTGGAGTTGCTTTCACATAAAGTTTATCAATGTCGCTCGCAAATCTCATCACGAAAGGAGACAGGTCCGCCTGAGCTTCAACTGCACGGGAGACAATTCTGAGTTCTGCCGGTGTGAGAAGAGCTGTCACTGCTCTTGGATTTTTCTGGTAAAGCTCGATGATCGAATTGATTTTCCCCAGGCTGCCGAAGGTTCGCTCAAAAGCACCTTTCTGTCCTATGACGACGTGATCGGCGCGCGGAATCGTCCGAAGGACTTCCGTAAGAGTTCGTTCTTCGTTCGCCAGAGTTCTTGCGGCGTCACCGACAACTGAAACCGGAGGAGGCGGAAAGAGAGCTCCACCAGGTTGAGTCCAGCGGATGAGTGAGCTTTGTAATTGAAAGTGCCGGAGTCGATCAGCACCAGAGATTTCAGTGATCGCGTAGTGGTATCCGGCTTCGCCCGGATTCTGGATAAGATAAATGGGATTGTAGTTTCGTGCCTTGGTTCCGACTTCACCAATGATCCGTGCACCCCTTCTGGTCATCTCACTCTGGAACTCTCCGCCGGTTCCGACAAAAAGTTCAATCGGCCGCCGAGCACTCGAGGCTTCCCAGAAAACTGCACGAGTGGTTCGGTCTGAAGCATAGGCATCCACATCAAGAAGAACTTCTTCCGAGTTCAGTGGATTCATCTCCAGCGGAGTCGGGGCCCTTGAAGTTTCTGTAACGGGTAGTGGCTCACCCGGGGCTGGGCGGGTACGAACATCACTCACGAGGTAAGCTTCATTGAGTTTATTCTTGAAGAAGTTATAACCCCATTCTACTTCTTCGGCCGTTGCGTGAAGTTCGGGATGCTTCCGGTTCAGAACTTCGAGAATAAGTCCGTCGTAGTTCTGAGCATTGCGAAGTTTTGCGGGATCAAGATTCATGGCACGGAAATCAGCAGGATCGAAGACATGAATGGCATCCGCTATCGCGGCCTTTCCCCTGCCTCTCATGGTTCCGGCCCATGCTTCGGTGTAAGCTTCGAAGCGATCGAGATCGAGTAACGCGTTTAATTCAGAATAATCGGGCGTTTGGGCCAGAGCTGCTTGAAGGGAAAAGATGATGAGAAGAAAAATATATTTCACCCCGGACTTATCGTCCGGGGTGAAAAGAAATCAAGAATATTTACGTTGAACCAATTCGGTCGGTCTTAGAGATTACATCCCATGATGTATTTCTGTGAAAACTTAGCAATATCAGCTTTCGACATAGCTTTGATCGAGGCATCAGCAAGCTGTTCTGGTGAAGAGATCGCCATGCCGGCATCAGAAGCTAAACCGTTAACCTGAAGGCCTTTGAGGTACGAAAGGACCTGGTCAGAAAGAGCGTCTCCGCTGTTTTTCGTCTTGTTCGTGATTCCCATGATCGAAGAGAAGAGGCGTGAAGAGTAAACCACGAATGTATCAAGACCTTCGTAGTCACGGATCTTCGAAGCCGGAGCTGCGATGTCTTTATACGGAGAACGTTTCGAGCAACCTTCGATCAGGTAGGTGTTACTGTAGTTATAGAGGCGACCGTCGGCGAAAGAAATATCAGATCCGACGAGAAGCTGTTTGATCTTCGTACATTTCGCGTCCCCGGCATTATCGAGGATCGAGTTGTAATCAGTGAGAGCGCAACCACGGGCCGTCACTTCTGACTGAATGTTCGCTGCGAGAACGTTATTGCCGTCACCATTGAGAATCTTAGCTCCTGGACGAACCTGAGCAACGATAAGACCGAAAGATTTGTTACCACCGTAGCTGCGGGTACTCATCGGGTTCGTTGCCATATAAAGACCCGGACCTTCGATATCATAATCGCGCGGATCACGGGCGCGGAAAACCTTCGAACCCTGCTTATCAACATAGGCCTTGAAGCTTGGTCCGGTGGCCGGTACCGAAGCGTTGTACTGACCTTGTGGAACGATATCGGAAGCATCTGCCCAGTGGAAGATGAGTCGTGGTGTTTTCAAAGTGATGATGTATTTGGCGATGTCAGCTTTCATCGCCTGGCCAAGCTGGGCATCAGTCATGGCAGCGAAGGCCGGGGTAGCGAGTGAAAGGGCAAGTGACAGCGAAAGATGTTTCAATTTCATAGACGACTCCTGGTTTGTGCCGATTATCCCCCGGCGGAGGGATTTTTACAGATCACGGGAAGAGATTACGCAGGACTGTCAAAAATATAGACACTTCATTTTCATCTCCCTCCTTCGGCCCGAGGCTCAAATGCCCGAAAAGAAGGCACGAGGACAGCATGCCCTTTCTTTTCGTCCTTCTCTTTCTCCTCCCCTATTCTGCGGACGCTGTTCCGTTAACGGATGAGGCCGTCCGGAACGCACGGAAAATTTTCCTTCGACCAACAGGGTTGCCTTGATCGATGCATCTCTTCATTCCAATTCCCGGATTGTTTACGATGGTGCTTCCTCTTCCGAGGAAATTCTGGCCCGGGTCCGTTCCTTGAACCCTTCTTCTCTTATTAGTGTCACCGCCGCGCCGGTAACTAATTATCCAAGCGAATTCAGAAGATGGATGTCGCAAAATACCGAACAATTCTTCGGAGGCGCGCGCACTCCTCCGCCGGAAATTCCACGCGCTGTCTACGATAAAATTCTCGACGATGGTGTGTATCTGGGCAGACAGCTCACAGACCGCTCGATTTTTAACCGTATGCTGACCATGATCGTAAACCGGACAACTGAGTTGAGTACCAGGTGCTCGAGCTTGTGGATGGAGAGCAGCTGGATAAATTCATCGCTAAAAATGGCGGAGCAATTCCCCCCGAAACCGAAAGGAAACTTCAGAAGCTTTTTCAGGAAGCTGCAGAGATCAATCGCCGGAGTGCGATCAAGCTCGACATTTCTGCGGACAATATTTTTATCCGCGCCGATGGAGAAGTTGTCCTGGTGGATTTCGGA
The DNA here is from genome assembly GCA_947451425.1 of Bacteriovoracaceae bacterium. Taxonomy (GTDB): domain Bacteria; phylum Bdellovibrionota; class Bacteriovoracia; order Bacteriovoracales; family Bacteriovoracaceae; genus Peredibacter. The sequence goes on from CANGAC010000114.1 coordinate 5,872, forward strand.
CCGATTCGTCCTGAAGATATTTTTGCTGCTGACTACGAGACTGCGCGAACCCGCTGGTTGACGGCAGGTGCGGCCAGACTTCCGGCCACACCTACTGTTCCTGCTCCCCAGAGCTGCGGAATGCGCGCGCTCAACAAACTACTTTCTGAACCGTAATTACAGAATTGGTTTCGTTGCCTGCGCTTGTGGTTCCACCAGCATCCTGGCGAGTAAGACATTCATGAGTCCACCACTTCCTGTGCTTCCTGAGTCTGATCCATTCACCATGATGTCCGGAGTGATTTTCAGTCCCGCGGCCGCAATCGCCTTCGTGACTTCAACCGCCGTTACACCCTGAGCAGTAAGGGCCGCGACCTGTTCACGATAGGCCTTCGCGATCGCTTCCCCTTTAGAGAGCACAACTGCCGCTTCAGCGTCACCGATTTGTCTGGTCTTCGTTGCTTCGGCTTCTGCTGACATTCTTACCCGTGCCGCATCCCCGCGGGCACGCTCTTCCATCTGGCTGGCCTCGTGTTTCGCCACTTTAATTCCCGACTCCGCCGTGATGATCGAAAGCTGGGCATCAGCTTCAGCTTTTGTTTTTTCGAATTCAATCCTTCTTTGTTCAGCGTCTTTCTTCGCATCGAACATGGATTTTTCCTGCTCTGCGAGGTTCTTCTGCTGAGTCGTTTTCATCAGCTGCTCAGGAAGATGGATGTTCGTGATCATGACCGAGACAACTTCCACTCTGTACTTATTGAGATCGGCCTTCACAGCTTCTTCAGCTGCCTTCTGTTCCTCGGCACGGTTCTGCTGATACGCAATCGCCGGTGACCGGGAAACCTGAGCACGGAAGATACCATCAATCTGCGGATGAATAACATTGGCCTCGAGTTCCTTGATCGAACCGAGTTTCTGCACAACATACGGAGCATTCTCCGGAAGGATCCGGTACTGACAGCGGACTTCTACCTGCATCGGAAAACCGTCATGCGACACGACCTGGAACGGATCGAATCTGTCAGAGGGAGCAATTTTATTTGTGCCCATCTTCACCGTGAGATTGTCTTTCAGATTATCTCTCATTGATGGCTGATCACGATCGCCTTCCCCACTCCAGTCAACGGAACGTGTTGTCGTGGGAATGATGATCACCGCATAGGCAAGCGGGTTAATGTTATAGGCACCGGGCCCCATGACATCTTTCTGAATCCCGCGATAGCCGCGAGGAACAACGTGGCGGGGATTTTGAGCATCTACTGTATTGTCATTGGAAAAATCCGAAGGATCTTTTCCGATGTTCGAGATGAGAACGGCAACCTGACCCTGGGCCACGACCGTCTGGTTACGCTTGGAAACAGAAAAGAGATAAGGATTGATGTAATACGTACCAGGTGTGAGAACTGTTTCCTGTGGACCACGCTTCCCTTTGGCATCGAGAAATTTCTGTCCGTCCTGGAAATTGTTGTGCCCTTCCGGAGTGGCAACGACGACTTCCGTACTCTTCATCGTCTGACCATCACGGGCCTCAACGATGCCGATTTCATTTTCCGCAATCTGAACTGCCGGCTTGTGCTCAACGACGAAAATTTCTGTGTTGATATTGTAGGTCCCAGGTCTCAGGAAGTCCGTCTGAGGACCTTTCTGTCCGCCCTGCTTTAAGAAAACATCCGCGTTCTGGAAATTGTCGTGACCTTCCACCGATCGTCCGAGGAGCTGGCCCGAAGGAAGAAGCCCACCGTCTGTTGCTGTCACAACCCCGATTGAGCCTTCAGGAATGAATGTCTTTTTGATTTTCGTAACTTTAAAAAGTGCTGGATGGATTTTAAAAGTTCCGTTGGTGAGAAACCGGAGTTGCTTCCCGCGGATACCGCCGTTCTTAATAAACGCGACTGGATCCTGGAAATTATCATGAACATTTCCCGCCGGATCTTCGGCAAAAATTCTTCCCGGTGGAAGAGAGTTTCCGTCCGTCGCCTCGATGATACCGAGTTCATCGGAACTGATGCTCACAAAGTAATACTTATCTACGAGCTTGGTTAAAGGCCACATGATGAAATGAAGACCGGGAGAGAGGTAATTGGCCTTGAGACCTACTTCTGTCTCGAGCGCAAAGACTCTTCCTTTCTCGAGTTCTTTTCCGACAAACTGTCGTTCAATGATCGCAATCTCATTGGAACCAACGTTCACCATGAACTTCATGATGAGAAAGAAAACCACCCCAACAAGAAAAACGAGAGTGATCAATCCTGTCAGATTTTCTGTAACAAAAGACATAGGCCTCCTAAAAGTATTAAAGATTAGTTTAATGACTTCTGGGGGGATTGCAGGCGAGAAAAATACTCCCTACTCAGTGCGTGAATGGCCCTAAAAAGAAAGACATGGCCGCGAGGAAAATTCCCGGCAACAATACAGGAATGAAGCCAGTTCTTAGGGGTCATTTTCATCAGGCCATGTTTTTCGTCGTCGTGGGTGCTGGTTTCCCTCTGATCTTTCGCTGCCATAATTTCCGGGAAACCGTTTCCATCACCATTTACGTGACCTGTGCCCTCGCCATGTTCGGAATCAGTTCCCTCTATCACCGGATCACCTGGACACCGGAAAAGCGCCTCGTCTGGAAGAAGCTCGATCACGCGGGAATCTATCTGATGATTGCCGGTGGGTTCACTCCCATTGCGGCCCTGGCGCTAAGTCCTGAATCGGGAAAAGCCCTTCTTATCACGATCTGGATCGTGACCTTTGTCGGCATTCTTCAATCGATCTTTTTTGTGAATCTCCCGAAATATGTGAGTGCCCTCATATATGTGATCGCCGGCTATCTCATCCTTCCCTACCTGGGAGAAATCCAGACCAACCTTGGTTCCTACAATGTCTTTCTCATTATTCTGGGAGGAGTTGCTTACTCGCTCGGGGCCATCAGCTATGGGTTAAAACGTCCGGTTCTGAATCCGAAAGTTTTCAGCTATCACGAGATCTTTCACATCTTCGTGAACATCGGCGCCATCATTCACTTCATCGTCATCAACTCTTTGATTAAATAGTCACCAGAGATTCAGCTTCTTCAGCATCTGCTTAGTAAATTCTTTGGCGCGGAATCCGCCGAATTTATCTGTTTCAACAGGCTTCAGGTCACTGATATTAGCGGCGGTGAGATACTCCCGATTCCCTTTCCTGACATGTCCGATGAACCAACCGAACTGGACTTTCCTTCCTGAATCATAGAAATTCGATCCCGCTTTACCACTGAGTTCAAATCCACCCGGGGAAGTTTCAAGGTAAGTGATCTTCCTCGCGAGTTCCATGGATCTCGGCGATGCCGGCAATTGATCCGTCCAGAGCTTCTTCATGAAATCAATCTGCTCATAGGCAGTGATTCCCAGCGACCCGCGGTGATCGTTGGGAGCATTTAACCAGGCAGTGGTGATGCCCGTACTGATATCACGGTTCCCGTAGTGAAAAGTATCAAGGTAATGCTGGAGCTTCTTTTTTCCCAGTTCGGGAGTAAGTCGCTGTGAAAACCAGACGACAGATTCCTTCATCCAGCTTCTCGCGTCCTGATCTTTATTCCATGCCTCGAGCATCCGCTTCTGTCCGTCCCATTTCAAAACCTGAGTTTCATTTTTAAGAACTCCGGAATCAAAGGCCATGACTGCAAGGGGAACTTTGAACGTTGAACACGCAGGAAAACGCTCCTGACAGGCCTCACCGACTTTCTTCTCGAACGCCTTGGTTTTCAGATTGTAGAGAAGAAAACACCCTCTGGTGCCCTCGGGGAGTTTCTCCTTCGAGGCGCAGGAGAAAAGGAAGGCGAAAAGCACAAAAAGAATGGATATTTTCATGCGGAATAGATTAGCATTTTGTCATGATTTCAGGACTCAAAAGATATCCTTTTCGGAAGAATGATCTCCTCCAGGCCTGGGACAGCGCCGATGAGCTCATGCTTCAGCATATCAGGGAGTCTGATCTGACAGGTAAGAGAATTCTTATCATCAATGATCATTTCGGGGCCCTCAGCTCTGGACTCAAGGATTTTGCTATAGCGACCTATACCGATTCCTATGTCAGTCATATGGGGATCACCCTCAATACACACGAAAAAATCCGTCCTCTGAACTCGCTCTCCGGTCTCGACGGCATCTATGACATCGTCCTCATTCAGATTCCAAAGAACATGTCTTATTTCGAAGACATCCTGTGCCGGCTCACACATCACCTCGATAAAAATTCCCGGATCATCT
>CANGAC010000115.1 GCA_947451425.1 Bacteriovoracaceae bacterium
GTCCGACGTATCAGTCTTACAGAGCCAGCCCGTCAGGCGAATTTCGTAGCCCGCAACACTGTACTGACAATAGGAGAGGTCCACTCCATTGCGGTTCAGGACTCGGCGAACTTCTTTACTGGATTCCATGCGGGTCATTTTTTTCATACAGAGATTTTACGGCAGATGGGGGAGAAACCTTGAGTAAAAAGGTAAGGCTTCGAAAACAATTGAAGAGAAGATCCGTTAGGGAATGAGAAACAGAAGGCCGCCCATTATTCTGGGCGGCCCGTGAGAATTTATTTATTGAGGGCGAGAATAATTTCGCGGGTTACTTTTGAAGCAAAACACGAGGAATTATTAGTCGGGTCAAGCATCGGAGCGAGTTCCACTACATCAGCGCCGACAAAGTTCTTGCGATTTAAAATCTTCAGAATCCGCATGAAGCCGTGGAAGTCTTCCCCCCCTGCTTCCGGAGTTCCTGTCCCCGGAAAAAACGCCGGATCAAAGAAATCAAAATCAAGCGTGAGGTAGATCGGGCGTTTGTCATCAATCGCCTCGAGCCATTCACAACATTCTTTCAGCGATGTCGCGAGGGTTTTATTTTCTTTCATCCATTCAAATTCCTGCTTCGGACCGGAACGGATGCCGTACTGGATGAGGCGATTCTTCGAGGTGAAGTGATCGAGCACGCGACGGATGATCGAGGCGTGCGAATATTTTTCTTCCAGATACCCGTCACGAAGATCCGTGTGGGCATCAAGATGAAGAAGAACCATATCAGGATAACACTCGAGATACTTCTTGATCGGGCCGTATGAAATGGAGTGCTCGCCACCCATCGTGATGAACTTCACCTTGTCTTTCACCAGATCAATGTCTTTGACCATATCGAGGAAGAAATCATTCGTGATGTGCCACTTCGATGGGTAAACCGGCAGATCTCCCATGGTCACAACGTTGTAATCCTGGGTGTCCTTGTCGAGGTACGGAGAGTAATCCTCAAGTCCATACGAAGCTTCGCGGATCGCCTGAGGGGCAAAGCGCGCCCCTGGACGGAAGCTGGTTGTGCCGTCAAAGCAAAAACCAATCAGGTGAGTGGTGTCGGAGAAAATCGCCGAGGCGTATTCCGTTCCGATGAAGGCTTTCCCGTGCTCGAGTCCTTCTACTTCTTTTAACAGTCTTTTTTCGTTCATTTTAAACCTGCCCAATCATCTTCTTGTGGAAATTGGAAATCGAGAAAGTCCCGCGATGCCAATCCATGTTGTACCACTTGAGACTTCTCTCAAGCGAATTCATATGCTGAAGTTTATCCGGATTCAGATCCGTCGGACGATATTTTTTCGAGGAGAATCCGAAGGTCCAGTAAACACCCGGGTAAATCAACATCGGAGCGTTGAACGAATAAACCTGCGGGAATACTTTTCTCATATTGTTGTAGATATTTTTAATCCCCCATTCATCGAGGAAAGGATTTTCCGTCTGGTTCATCATGATTCCTTCTTCAGTGAGTGCATTGTACACGTCCTGGTAGAATTCGTCGGTGAACAAACCTGAGGCAAAGTCCACCGGATCAGTGGAATCCACAACAATAATGTCGTACTCGGCTTTCGCGCGCTTGATGAAGGCGAATCCATCTTCCGGAAGGACACGCACGCGTGGATCTGAGAGTCCTGACGTGCAGTCCGGGAAATATTTCTTCGACACTTCAATCACGCGCTCATCGATTTCTACGAGATCAACTCTTTCGATGTCCGGGTGTTTCACGAATTCGCGAACCACACCACCATCACCGCCGCCGATGATGAGAACTTTTTTGCATGAACGGGAAACCATATACGGGATGTGCGAGACGACTTCGTGATAAACGAACTCATCTTTATCGGAGACCATCGTCTTCCCATCAAGAAGAAGCATGCGACCAACAGACTCAGTCTCATAGACATCAATCTTCTGGTACTTCGTCTGCTCCGTATGAAGATGGGCCTTCACTTTGAAGCCCATGGAATATTTCTGGTGAAAAGACTCTTCGGTGAGCCAACCGCCGGTATTTATCATCGTGTCTCCTTAATAGGATTTGTTTTGTAATTCAAAAAACACGCCTTTTCAAGCTTTTAATGCACTGCATGTGTTTCAATTTTACATATCAAGAGATTCTAAAGATACGTCCCATTTGGTAAGTGATATCCCCACACCATGCTGTACCTCTTACTCTCATCGTTCCTCTTCGGTTTGTCTTATCCGCTTGCCTCACTTCTCGTGAAGGACGCCGATCCGCTCTCGTTTGCCTTTCACTTTCTTCTTACTACCGCCATTATCCAGATTCCGTTTGTTCTTTATAAGTCCCGCGAGGTTCGGAAATTTACTTTCACGCAGTGGCGCCTGCTGGCGATCTACGGGATCATCGGATCTTTCCTTTATTGGGTGGAATTCAGCTCACTGAAAGTGGGCCTGCCGATTGCTCACTTAACCTTCATCTTTTTAACCGTGCCGGCCTGGACCAATCTTTCGGAGTATCTTCGAGGAAGAGGGCAGGGATGGAATTTAAATAAGTGGATGCTGGCGATGGTGGGAACGGCGATTCTTCTTTATCCGGAAAATCGCGTGTTTTCTTTTCTCCATCTTCTTCCGATTCTCACCGCCATTCTCATGGCGCTATTTCTCACGTACTCGAAGCGCTGCCAGGATTCAGGAATCTCGTCGCTTCACTGCTCATTTTTTAACGATGTTTTCTCCGTCATCGGCGTTCTCGTTTTCATCATGCTTCAGGGCCGGGAAGTTCCTCCGCCTATGCCGGATAATCTGATGAACATCGGCCTCTACGCCGTACTCATTGGTCTTCTCCCGGTTCTCCTTCTGCTTAAGGGTCTTAAGACCACTGACCTTCGGAAGGCCTCCACCATCTTTATGGCCGAGCCCGCTCTCACCGGAATCCTTTCTATTCTGATCGGCAATCAGGCCATCTCCGCTCCTTTTGGCATGGGTGCGGCCCTGATTCTCCTCGCCAATCTCCCGGATGAGACGCTCGAATACAGCAAACGGATCAGTCTTCCTTACGTCACAGGTCTTTTCCGCGGATAAGCTTTAGTCTATGATGGAGAGGAAACTTTCCAGGGACTCATATGATTCTTATCACCGGTGCTGCCGGCTTCATCGGCTCCGTTATCGTTCACGAACTCAACCAGAATGGCGTTGAGGATCTCCTCCTTTGCGATCACTTTGAAAGTGGCGAGAAGTGGAAAAATCTCCGGGGCCTTAAGTACGATTCGTTCGTCACGGTCGAAAATCTCTTCGCTCACCCGATCTGGAAAAAGCCAGCGGGACTGAAGGCGATCTATCACATGGGTGCCTGCTCAGACACCACTGAGCTCGACATGGATTTTCTGTACGCTAACAATACTGAATTCACCAATCGGCTACTCACACTCGCTGCCGCAAAAAATATTCCGATCGTTTACGCTTCCAGTGCTGCCACTTATGGTGCCGGGGAGCAGGGTTATCACGATGACCATAAAGGCATCCCGAAACTGAAGCCTCTCAATAAGTATGGATACTCGAAGCAGCTTTCTGATGAGTGGATCTTAAAACAGACAAAAAAACCGAAAGTCTGGTTCGGGGTGAAATTCTTCAATGTCTTCGGTCCTCAGGAATATCACAAGGGCAAGATGAGCTCGGTGGTTTACCAGGCGTTCAATCAGATCAAAGACGGGGGAGAAGTGAAACTCTTCAGGTCTCACCGCCCGGAATATAAAGATGGTGAGCAGCTTCGTGATTTCGTTTACGTGAAAGATGTCGTGAAGGCGATGATCGAACTCATTGCGGCCGGGAAAAAGAAGCCTGCTCTCTCGGGGATTTATAATCTCGGAACCGGTGAAGCCAGAAGTTTCCATGATCTCGTGAAGGCGACCTACGCCGGAATGGGAATTGAGCCGAAGATCAAGTTCATCGACATGCCGGCCGAACTCAGAAACCAGTATCAGTATTTCACCCAGGCCGACATGGGGAAACTCAAAAAAGCGCTTCCGAAGTTTAAGTTCACGCGTCTGGAAGATGCGGTAGCGGATTACGTGAAAAACCACCTCGCCCAAGAGGATCAGTATCTTCATGAGTAAGGGGATTAAGGTCGATGGGTTTAAGCAGGCGATCGAAATGCTTCAGGGTCTGGGGCTCGATGAGCAGCAGACTCTTCTGGCGGACATTGCCCGGCGCGACCCGGAGATGGCGATCAAATTAAAATCAAGCCTCGTGACCTTTGATGATCTTAAGTACCTCACGGTCACCATGATGAAGAGGCTTCTTCAGGATATTGATCTCGATGATCTAGGACTTGCACTCAAGGGTGCGAACCGCGAAGTGACGGATCATCTCCTGAACATGTTCTCCACCAACATGAAGCGCGACGTGGAAGATATCCTCAAAGGAAAACCACGCCCGCTTTCGGACGTCATGGAAGCCCAGAAAAAAATCATGGCGGTCGTTCATAAGCTGCGTGAGAAAGGGGAGCTCGTTCTCTCCAAAGATAAGTCGGAGAGATACGTTTGAAGTTCGCTCTTGGGTTGATCCTCGGACTTCTCGTCGCCTCAGCATTTTTTCTCACCCGTCCCGCACCCATTCCGGAAAAAACAAAAACCGAATTCATGGCCCTGAGTGAGACCGAGGCCCGCGCCTTTGCGGAAGCTCCGGATGAAAAGACGAAGCTCAAGGCGGCCGAAGCCCTCTATGGAAAAATGATGGTGCTCTTCCTCGCTAACCTGGGTCTTCACTTAAAAGAGAGCACGCCCGTTGTCGCAACTCTTACGGCGCCTGAAGCGGAAAGCAAATTGCCCTTAGAGACAAAAGACCTCATTCCCTTGCAGTGCCCACCTTGTGCTGAGTCCGCAAAAGCACTCGCCGAGAAAAAACCTGACCCTACGAAACTCACGACACCGGAAAAATTCCGGAGTGCTCCTTACTTTTTAAAGATGGATGAGAAGATGGCAAAGCTCAATGGAGTCTTTGCAGGAAAGCTTTCCTTCTTTGCCGGGAATCGCCGTGGGAAAATTGATTCGGTCATCATAGATGTGAACCTGCTCCAGAAAGAGGAAGAGCTAAAAGGTGAGATCGGAGTCATCCTCACCGATGAGAATGGCAAGGCCTACTCGAGGAACCGCGGGAAGGGCGGCAATAAGAGCATCCGCTATAGTGACAGTGAGAAGTCGGTGTTCGTCGAAGCATCTCCCAATTCTTTCTTTTCCTTTCGCATGCAGGAATTTGATCGGGGCACAATCCGTGGGGAATACTACGAAGACAACGCACTCGTGGGGAAAGCGATTCTTTATCGTCAGTAAGGAAGATGGCGCGTGCAGTTTTGTGACTGTGTAAAAAAGAAGATGGTGTCATTCACGCAAGCCTCTCATTCTCACAATGTATTTCAATAAGACCCAAAAAGACCCTGTATGCGGTGCCTAGATGGCCATTTCCAGACTAAATTGCCCCTCCCTCGTCAAGCTTCCAACATGTCGTCATTTTCTAAACCCCTCAAATTTTGGTTCTCTTAGGTTGGCACGCTTCCTGCTTTAAGGGATTCGCGAGAGCGGAGGACCTACTCAAGGATGAGTAACCCAGAAACGGATTTCTCCTCCGATCTCACAAATGGCCAGTAAGGCCGCCAGTTTTGAAGGATTAAAGCTGGATTAACATTACGGATGACGGCACAAAATCAAGGAGTGCTTTATGGAAAAAGCGATGATCGAACACTTCAAGAACCTTTTCATGGAAATCCTCTCTGAGGAAGAAATCTTTGAGGGGGCCCTTCTTCAGCCGGCAAGCCTGGAAGGTGACGAGGTAGATATCGTTTCTGTCGAAAAAGAAAATCAGATGGATTTTCGCCTTAAAGCACGCACTGCCGTTTACCTGAAAAAGGTCCGTAAATCGCTCCAGAAGATCGAGGACGGGACTTTCGGTGAGTGTGAGGACTGCGGGATGGAAATCTCATATAACCGCCTCATGGCGCGTCCTACAGCAGACCTTTGCATCCACTGTAAAGAAGTGGAAGAAAAACAAGAGAACCAGCTCGTTCACAAGAACCGCACTTCGATCAAGCACGGCGGGCGCGTTCTTCCGATCGAGCAACTCGAGAAGGGTTTTCACCGTGACCAAACAGCGACAACTGACTTTCATGTCTCGCACATGGATTACCAGGACATCGTTTCTTAAGATAGGTTGTGTGTTGGAAAAGCAAGAAGGGCCTCCGTAAGGGGGCCCTTTCTATTTTTGACAAGCCATGACGGAGGGAAATATCCTTTTGTCATGCGGCCATTGAAGCTCACCTTATACTTTCTCCTGATTGCTGTTCTGGGAGCTGAACTCATCGCCGCGGCTTTTTATCAGATTCACTTCAAGACCCTCGTCTCCGCTCCCGTCGCTGGCCGCGAAAAATTCTCGAAATACTGGCACAACCCGAATACCCGAAAATGTCCTGAGAAAGAACTGTGGGCGCCTCTCCCTCATCTGGGTTACGGGCGCGCGCTGAATCTTCAGGAATGCCAGGATGGAAAGGGCATGGCCAATAACGTAGGTCTCCCCGGCCATGATTTTCCGGATAAAAAAAATCCTGAAGCTTTTACGATTCTCCTGACCGGAGGATCTGTGGCCGAAAGATTCGCCCTGAAGAAAATCCAGGACGCTTACTATTTTGAGAAATACCTGAATGAGAGATTCCTTCCGCCTAGAGGAAAGGAGATTCGGCTTCTGATCGGAGCGAACTCAGATTTTCGACAGCCTCAACAGGCCATCTCGATCATGCTCTATCACGATGTGGTCGATGCCGTAATTGATCTCAGTGGTTATAACGAAAACATTTTCAACACTGACAGAAATCGCGTTGAGAAAACGTCAGAGCTTTACTGGGAACTTTTCATGCAGGAGAAGGTGACGGTTCTTCTGGCCCGCGGAAGAAAGATCGTCAGCGATCTGGAAAATGGCCTGTGCAAATATTCCTTTGCGTGTGTTTACTATACGGAGGAAAAACTCCGCGGCGTCATGCGGGAATTTAAGCTTCAGAAAGATTATAATTTCCAGAAACGCGTTCAGACTTATTCCGATTCCCTTTCACTTCCGGAAGCGGCCCGGCTTCGTCAGGAAAAGCTTAAAGGGTATTACCGGATCATGGATGCGAACTGTAAGGCTTCCGGTCTCCAATGCAGTTACTTCCTTCAGCCCGCACCGGTGATCAGAAAAAGGATGACGGCTTTTGAGAAGGCCCAGATTCCGGATGACTCCGGACCGACCTGGGAAAATTACAAGACACTCACATCTTCACTCATGACTCTGTCCCGGGAAATCCCCATCCACTCGCTTCTGGGAATCTACGAGAAAGAAAATGAAACGATGTACGGGGACTGGATCCATCTTCAGGATGATCCCGTGAAAGTCACGCGCTCCTTTGAGATCATGGCAAAATCCCTGGCCGACCAGATCCAGAAAGACTGGAAACTGAAAGCAAGATGATCAACAGAAGAAAGCTTCTTAAAGAAGAACTGGCCTTCCTCGTTCTCGCGCTTTCGGGGATCGTGGTCCTCGGCATTCCCCGACTGGGGGATGCAGCTTTCTGGGATGAGACAAAAGTTTATCTGAGGCCTTTGTTTTTTCTCACGGAAGGAATCGGCAACTACCTGAACACTCCGGCGACGGCTTTTGACCGGCCTCCCGGACTCCATTTCTTTTATGTTCCGTTTCTCTGGATCACCGGCCCCTCGTTGCTGGTTGTGAGAATTTTGAATCTTCTCTACTACTGCCTCGGGATATTTTTTTTCTACCGAACGCTCGTCGGAGTCAATCGCCTGGTGGCAGGCATCACAGTCACGTTGATTCTTCTCACTCCGATTCACCAGGTTTATCTCACTCAATATGCCGGAGAGCCGCAGCTCTTTGTTCTGTATTCGGTCTTTCTGTATCTTCTGACCTTCCATCGGGAAAAAACTCTTCTCCTTTTTCTTGCCGGGGTTGTCATCGGTCTCGTCCGGGAAACGTCTCTTGCCCTTGTTCCTGCGACCATCCTTTTTTTCTTCCTGAGTGAAAAGAAACTTTCCGCTAAAGCGGTTCTTTCTTGTCTGGGGCCCCTTGCAGGCTGCGTTCTCTATTGGGGAACTTCTTACTTCCTGAACGGCAGTGTGTTTCATCACGTGACTCTACAGGGTGGTCACATCCAGCTTTTGGCGGAGATTCCTTACCGGCTTCAGAAAAGCTGGGAGATTCTTCTGACGCCGTATCTCCTGATTCCTCTCATGGCCCTCGCCATGATTTGTGTGATCGTGAAAAGAAAAGAGCAGACACTGAGTCCCATTGCGGGTTTTTCCCTGGTCCTCATGCTTTCTTACGTCTTCGTTTTTTCCGGGCACATCTATGCCATTCCCAGGTACTTTCTGGCAGTGGCCCCCTTCATCTCCTTTTTCTTTGTCTCGCTTCTTATCCCCTGGCTCAAGAATCTTCGGGGGAAAGTCCTGGTCCTCAGTTTTCTTCTGGCGTCGCTTTTTCTTATTGGAGAACCTGATCAGGACCGGCCTGGACCCTTCCATTTCTTCACGGGTCATCAGGATTCACGCGAGTACAGGAATGTCCTGAAGCTTCATCAGGAAGCCATCTCCGTGATAAAATCTCATTGCGGGGTGGGTGCCATCATCATGACATCCTGGCCCTTTTGGGAAATCCTGAAATCAGGGACGATTGGCTACGGGGACTTGAAGAAATTCATCCTCACCAGAAATGATGAAGGGGGACTTCCTGACATGATTCTCTGGACAGACTACCCTCAACAGATCCGACGGAAAAAAGTCGATGAGATTCTCAGCAGGACTGAATACACTGAGAAAATATTTAAGTTTAAGGACTACCGGTTATTCCTCTATGAGAAATTATCCGGATGCCGGAAAGGGCGATGAGTAAAATCCTGGAAGAAAAATTTCCCGGGCTTCTTCTTCTTGAAGGAAGTCAGTTCTCCGATGAACGGGGGGCGCTGGAAAAACCACTATGGAATTCGGCCATTCCGGGCTTCCGCGCTGATGAAGCCTATTTCATCCAATCAAAGAAAGATGTCCTCAGGGGAATGCACTTCCAGCTTCCTCCACATGCTCAGGGAAAACTCCTTTATGTTGCCCGCGGGAAAATCCTCGATGTAGTCCTTGACCTGAGATCCGGTTCTCCCTTCTTCGGAAAAAGTGCCTCGTTTGTTCTTGAAGCCGGATCGGCCCGGGCCTTGTATGTCCCTCCCGGAATGGCCCACGGATATGTCACTCTGGAAGAGGATAGCTGGATCCATTATGTCCAGTCTGGAAACTATTCTCCCGAACACGAGCGCGGTGTGAGATTTGACAGCTTTGGCTTCGACTGGAAGATCTCTTCACCTGTTCTTTCGGAGAAAGACAAAAACTTACCAGCGTTTTCGGAATTACCCATTCTGTTCTGAGGAGATGAATGAAAATCGCTCTCACCGGCGGATCTGGCTTTATCGGCTCACTTCTTTCAGCGGAACTCCTGAAGTCTCATTCCGTTTTCTATCTCTCGCGGAAATTCCTGGACAACATTTCAGACGAGGAATTGCAGCGTTTTTTTCAAGAACAGAAATTTCATGCCCTCATTCACCTGGCCACATACTACACCAATTCTTCGGAACCAGATGATGTGGAGAAAATGATTGAGTCCAACATCCTTCTCGGGCGAAGGCTTCTCACGGCGCTAAAGGATGTGCCTGAAGTTTGGTTCATCAATACAGGTTCGGCCCAGGAACACGGGGGCGATGATCACAATACGCCCATGAACATCTACGCCTCTTCGAAGAAAGTTTTTTCTCTACTGCTTCCTACTTTTCCCAATCCTCACGTGACGTTGAAAATCTTTGAGAGTTACGGTGCCGGTGACAAGAGGAAAAAAATCCTGCCCCGGATTCATGAATTCGCTCTTTCGGGAAAAGCTCTCGAACTTTCTCCCGGAGACCAGATCATGGATTTCTGTCACTTGAGTGACATTGTGAAGGCTTATGATCATGTCCTGAAACTCATAGCGCGCGGAGAGACAGAAGCGATTCGAGGAAAAGAATTCGGACTCCCCGGAGA
>CANGAC010000116.1 GCA_947451425.1 Bacteriovoracaceae bacterium
TCGGTGGCGAACATTTCGTGACCAGAAAAAACTGGGACGAAAGCATCGCACGTGTGGCGCTTTGTTTCCCGGATACGTACGAAATCGGCATGAGCCATCTTGGGATGAAAATCCTCTACGATGAAATTAATCAGCACCCGGGGATGCTGGCTGAAAGATGTTTTGCTCCGTGGGTGGATATGGAAAAAGAAATCCGCTCGCGCGGGCTTCCTCTCGTCACACTCGAAAACTTTAAAGCTCTTAAAGAATTTCACATCGTCGGTTTTTCACTCCAGTACGAGATGAGTTACTCGAATATCCTGAACATGCTCGACATGGGTGGAATTTCGATCTGGACCAAGGACAGAACGGAGGACGAGCCTTTCGTCATTTGTGGCGGACCATGCGCCACCCACCCTGAGCCTCTTGCACCATTCATGGATTTTGTGGTGATTGGTGATGGCGAAAAACTATTCTCTCAAATTACACATTTCATCGGCGAGGCCCGTGCCCGCAAGATGAAGCGTGATGAAATCCTTTTTGAACTCGCAAAATGGAAAGGGATCTACGTTCCGAAGTTCTATGATACCGCCATTGATTCGATGACTCAGATGGAGGTTGTGACCGGACCGAAACCGGAATTCGCTGGTGTAATTCCTGATCGGGTTCAGCGTTTCTTTGTGGATAACCTCGTAAATTATCCGTTCCCGACAAAATCTCCGATTCCCCACATGACAGCGATCTTTGACCGCTTCTCAGTGGAACTCGCCCGTGGTTGCACGGAAGGTTGTCGTTTTTGCCAGGCGGGCATGATTTATCGTCCGGTGCGCGAGAGAAACCCTGAGAACGTCGTTCAGATGATGATGGATGGGCTGAAGAATGGCGGCTTCGATGAAGCGTCCCTGACCTGCCTCTCTACTGCGGATTACTCAGCGGTCACTCCGCTCGTCATTGAACTCCTGGAAAAACTCTCTGCTGAGAATGCGACTCTGGGAATTTCTTCTCTCCGTGCTTACGGGCTTGATGAAAGAATTCTCGACAAGCTCGCGGAAGTGAAAAACTCCTCGCTCACTTTTGCCCCGGAAGCCGGATCGCAGAGGATGAGAGACGTGATTAATAAAAACATCTCTGAAGAAGATCTCCTGAAGACTGCGGAAAGTGTTTTCTCCCGCGGCTGGACCAAGATGAAACTCTACTTCATGATCGGTCTTCCGACGGAAGAAGATGAAGATGTCGTAGCGATCATGGAAACGGCCAACAAGGCGAGAATCAAGGCCGCTCACTGTGGCGTAAGAAACCCGACTTTGAACGTGTCGGTATCTTCTTTCGTGCCGAAGCCTCACACTCCGTTTCAGTGGGCCTCGATGATCACGCAGCCCGAGATCGAGAGAAAACAGAATCTCCTGAAAGACTACGCAGAAAAATTCAAGCTTAACTTCAGAAAGCACTATTCAAAAATCTCTCACCTCGAGGGTATCGTCGCCCGTGGAGACAGAAGAGTCGCGAATATTATTTACTCGGCCTGGAGCCAGGGTGCGCGTTTTGACGGCTGGGATGAAACATTCAAGTATGACCTCTGGGTAAAATGCGTGGAAGACTCCGGGATCGATACCCAGGCCTTCCTTGGTACGATTCCCATGAACGGAAAACTTGCCTGGGATCACATCGATGTTGGTCTTACTGAGCGTTTCCTGGAGATTGAATGGAAGAAGGCCACTCACAATCGCCTTTCCCCACCATGCGGGAAAGTAGCGGGCATGGTTGTTCACCACTCAAATCTTGAGAGTCTTGAAAAAACTTTCGACATCGATAAGAAAAAACTCGTTTGCTACCACTGTGGCGTCGCCTGTGATCTGAAAGGCATGGTCGCTGAACGCAGAGACTTCCTCACTGGCATGAAATCCATCAAGGACGAACCTTACGTTGCTCCGACGATCCTCAAGAAAGACATCGCTGAACTCCGGGAAAAAAGAACGAGCGTAGGTTTTAAATACCGAATTGAGTTCTCGAAACTCGGTCCCATTACGTTCATTTCGCACCTTGATCTTCAGAAGGTGATGATGAGGATTTTCAAGCGTGCCAATATGGAAACGCTTCATTCTGAAGGCTATAAACTCCGGCCTCTTCTTTCATTCGGCCCAGCTCTCACCCTGGGAATCAGCTCGTTGACGGAATATTTTGATGTTCGCGTTCCGGTTGAGTGGAATGACTTTGATACGATTCTCAAGACTCTTCAGGATCATTCGGAGCCGGGAATTTTCTTCAAGGGTATTTCCGTCATCAATTCCAAAACTCCTTCTATTCAGGAAGCTGCAACTTCGTTTACCTATTTCATTCCGGTGAAAGAAGGAAATGCTGAGCCAGTTGTGGAGAAGCTTGGGAAGGCGGAGAAAATTCTCATCCAGTCGTATTCTAAAAAAGATGAAAGCTTCCTCGAAAAAGATGTGAAGCCCATGCTTCTGAAACTGAATTTCGGAACTCTCGATCTCTCGGAAAATCTTCTTGAAGTAATAGATGAAGTTTCTCCGTGCCGCGCACAGGGAATTTTTCTCACGGCTTCAGTTTCTAAAGGGGTGAGCATTCGTCCTTCAGAAATCCTCGAGCTTCTGACGAAAGAAGGTCTTACGACGGAGAGACCCATCAAGATCGGGATTGAGCTCGCACAGTTAAGTTCCTGATTTTCAGATCTCCCTGTGGTGCTTAAATGGCACCACAGGAGAGTATTTTTCATACATTGTTTTAATCCTCCTTGAACTCCCCACAGATTCTTCCTATAAACAAGGCAATTGCCCCAACAAAGGAAGGATCTCCATGTTGTCCCGTAAAGCCGTTCTGGCGTTTGCTATTCCGTTAACTTTTTCCACTGCCTTCGCGCGTGTTCAGATGATCCCGCTTGAAGATCAGATCATCGCTTCGGCGAAAGATAATTCTCCACGCTTTGTTCTGAAAAATGCCAAGGGCACTTTGATGGACAAGATGTTTGAAGGAACTCCCGCCAACTGGTTTAACCTTTCTCCCGCTGATGGAGCAGAAGGTGTCCGCACGGAAGAAGCTTATGCGGCTTTCGGTGTTCCTCTTGCCGGTGAAATCATCGTTGCTGTTGTGGATTCCGGAGTGGACGTTAACCACGAAGATCTTCAGGGCAAAATCTGGATTAACGAAGATGAAATCGCCAATAACGGAATCGATGACGATAACAACGGGTACATTGATGACGTTTTCGGCTGGAGCTTCATCGGTGGAGCGAAGGGCATGGCAACGATCGTCAAAGACGAAACTCTTGCGAACGGTATCCGTCTGGTGAAAGGTGCTCCTGAGCACCAGATTGCCGGTGACTCTCTTGAAGTGACCCGCGAACTCGTTCGCATGAAAAAACTCAAGGCAAAAGTGGAAGAACTCGGTGAAGAACTCACTCCTGCTCAGGCCACTTATCTCGCGAAACTTTCTAAGGAAGTGGGCGACGCTGTTGAACAGGCAAAAACGGTCGTTATGACTTACACGAGTCACCTTCAGAATTATAAAAAGCAGGAAGCGATCCTTCTTGCGGCTGGTGTAAAAGAAATCACGATTGAGTCGGTCCGTGCCGTTGTCTCTGATGATCCGGCGGTTCTCGCTGCCCAGAAAGAGATGCTGACACTTCTCTCGAAGAATCTCGGTCTCGCGCGCATCAATAGAGTGCTGAAGGCTTACCAGGATCGCCTCGATTTCATGTACAACGAATCTTTTGATCCGCGTTCTGTTGTTGGTGATAACTACGCTGACCAGGACCAGAGAGTTTACGGAAACAATGATGTCATCGGTGCTGATGCCTTCCATGGTACACACGTATCAGGATCCATCGCTGCGAATCGCGAGAATGCTATCGGTATCAAGGGTGTTGCGACTCGTGTGAAAATCATGGCGGTCAGAGTTGTTCCAAACGGTGATGAGCGCGATAAAGATGTCGCTAACGGAATCCGTTACGCTGTTGATAACGGTGCCCGGATCATCAACATGAGTTTCGGTAAGGCGTACTCGCCGTATAAGCGCGTGGTGGATGAAGCCATCAAGTATGCCGAATCGAAAGGTGTGCTTCTCGTGCACGCTGCCGGTAACGATTCAAAGAATAACGATATCCTCGTAAGCTACCCGACGAAAGTTTCGCGTGCTGATGGATCTGAAGCAAACAACTGGCTTGAGATCTGTGCCACTTCATTTAAAAAAGGTGCGGCCCTTCCTGCAACGTTCACGAACTACGGGAAGAAGACGGTGGATTTCTGTGCTCCAGGTGTGGATATCCTTTCCACAACTCCGGATAACACTTACCAGCTGGCTTCAGGGACATCGATGGCGACTCCAACTACAGCGGGAGTAGCGGCCCTCGTTCTTTCTCACAATCCTGGTCTCGATGCGGTTAGCTTGAAGGCCCTTCTTCACGATACTTCACGCCGCTACCCACAGCTTAAGGTGAACACTCCGGGCACAAATGCTCCGGTTCTTTTCGGAAGCCTTTCGCAATCGGGATCGATTGTAGACGCCTTTGAAGCGATCCAAGCGACTAAATAATCCTTTCTGAGGGGGAGAAATCCCCCTCATTTCTTCGACTTACAAATCTTTAGATACAGTTTTTCAACTACTTGTCCGATACGCTCAGACATGAAGTGGTTCTTATTATTTACTCTCATTCTCTTCGTTTCTTGTGCCCATGAAGAGGTTCAGCGAGCTCCGTCTTCGGAGGCCGAAAATATTTTTTACGGGGATGCAGATCCTGCAAAAAGTATCGTCAAAATGTTTTCCTCGCAGATGTATTTCGTCGAAATCAAAGATGCGAATTCCCGCCACGTTGACCGGGATATGCATGAATTTGAGATTCGCGAGGGGAGTAAAAAAATAGGGATGAAAGTGAAGCGCGTCCTTCGCGGCAGGTACTATTTCATTCTGAATGAAGCCGAAAATCACTCTGTGAAAAACCTCGATTTTTACGTCGCCAATGTAAAACTTAAATTTAGTTTCCGCACAGGACTGAAGCCCGCGCATGTGGCCCATACGAAAATGAAAGTCCTTCGTCAGACTAAATCCACAGTCAAAATCGAGCTCGTGCTGAAGGATGAAAACGGTCGGCCCGTCGAGACACCTGAGGCACCGGAGATTATTCCGGATGCCGAGGTACAGATCGAAAAACTGGAGCACATGGGCAACGGAAACTGGCAGGTTACGCTGAAATATCCCGGGGGGAATCAGCTTTTTTACATCTCCGTCCGCTCTCAGGGCGTGTATTTTAAGAATCTCTTTCGTTTCCAATACGTGGAGACCGACGGTCGGACCCAATAGTAGGGTAGATTTTCCCGTCTCTCAGAAGTAAGATGAGACGAACTTTCCAAGGAAATTGCCATGCGCATCAACACCACTGAAACAGAGGCGACTGAAGTGAATTCGAAACGCAATCCTTCTTACGACAAGAAGCTTGATCTCATTAAGAAACACAAACTCTCGAAAGCGGACCTCAAGTGGTTCCTTCACAATATTTTCCTCTCGCGGAAAACCGATGATGCCGAGATCACGATGAAGAAGCAGAACAAAGCTTTCTTCCAGATCTCAGGCGCGGGCCACGAAGGAATTCTTTCGGCGACAGCTCGAGTGCTGAAACCGAAGCACGATTATTTTATCCCTTACTACCGTGACCGTGCACTTTGCCTGGGTCTCGGTGTTACTCCGTATGAAATGCTTTGCCAGGCGAACGGAAACACCGGTGATACAGCTTCTCATGGTCGCCAGATGCCGGCGCACTGGGGAAATGTCAAACTCAACATCGTTTCGAAATCATCGTGCACAGGAACTCAGTTCCTTCAGGCGGTCGGTGTAGCAGAAGCAGGACTTCACTTAAAGAAAATGAAGCTGAAAGATTCTCCGGTTTATCACGAACAGGAAATTGTTTACGTCTCCTGCGGTGACGGAACAACTTCTCAGGGTGAATTCTGGGAAGGTCTCACGACTGCATGTGTGAATAAATATCCGGTTCTTTTCATGGTGGAAGATAACGGTTACGCGATCTCTGTTCCAGTAAGAGTTCAGACTCCTGGTGCATCGATCTCCGTGGCCCTCGCGAACTTCCCGGGACTCAAGATTTTTAACTGTGACGGAAACTGCCCGATTGAATCGTTCGATACAATGGTGGAAGCGGAAAAATATCTCCGTAGTGGAAAGGGCCCGGCTCTCGTACACGCAACAGTGACCCGTCCTTACTCTCACTCTCTTTCAGATGATCACGGTTTCTATCGCACGAAAGAAGACCTTGCTGATGAATCGTACAGAGACGTGTTCAACTCATTCCCACGCTTCTTAAATGATACGGGACTGATGACTTCCGAGGAAACCAAAGCCGCTCACGATGAAGCCGCTAAGGAAGTACGCGAGGCCATGGGTCGCGCTCTCGAAACGGCCTGGCCTTCGAAAGATACGTACATGGATCATCTTTATTCTGAAATTGATCCTGCTTCTTCTCAGTTTGAAACGGAACCGAAGTTTTCGGGTAAAGACGATATTCCTCTGGCTTCTGCCGTTAACATGACACTGAAGAGTGAGATTAAGAAAAATCCCCTCATGATGGTCTTCGGCGAAGACGTTGCTGACTTCACTGAAGTTGAGAAATACGAAAACCCTGATCTGAAAGGGAAGGGCGGCGTATTCAAAGTTACCCACGGAGTTCAGAAAGCTGCTAAACCTGGCCAGGTCTTCAACTCACCACTCGCTGAAGCCAACATCATCGGTCGCGCCATCGGTATGGCCATGAGAGGGCTCAAGCCCGTTGTGGAAATTCAGTTCTTCGATTACATCTGGACGGCGTACATGCAGCTGAAGAACGAAATGGGGACGACCCGTTATCGTTCAGGTGGCGACTTCAAGTGTCCGATGGTGGTTCGTGTTCCGATCGGAGGATATCTCCGTGGAGGAGCGATGTACCACTCACAGTCGGGGGAATCACTTTTCACGCACACTCCTGGTATCCGGGTTGTTTATCCTTCGAATGCCCTCGATGCGATCGGACTTTTAAGAACGGCGATCCGTTGTGATGATCCGGTTCTCTTCCTTGAACACAAACATCTTTATTATCAGGGATACAACCGCTGTGCTGATCCGGGAGAGGATTACATGATCCCATTCGGAAAAGCGCGCATGGTGAGAGAAGGGAAGCACGCAACAGTGATTTGTTGGGGTGCTCTTGTTCAGAAATCGGTTGAAGCGGCGAAGGTACTTGAAGCGGAAGGCTTCTCGATAGAGATTCTCGATGCCCGTACAATTTCACCGTTTGATTATGAAGCTGTTTATAAATCCCTCAAGAAAACTCATCGCCTTCTTATCTGTCACGAAGAGCACAAGACTTCCGGTTATGCCGGCGAGATCGCTGCTCGCGTGAATGAAGAATGCTTTGAAGCTCTCGATGCTCCGATCATGCGTGTGGCTTCGAAAGATGTACACGTGGCCTACAATCCGGATCTCGAGGAACTCATTCTTCCTCAGACCAATGATGTGGTGGAAGCACTAAGAAAACTTTGTAGCTACTAACTGAAAGGCCCCTAACGGGGCCTTTTTTATTTCTGCGGTTTCGGAGCAGAATAGCCATCCACGGCCAGCCGTTTGCCGGTCTGGGTGTAGTAAGGAGCATTCTTTTCTGGAGCAAATGTTCCGTGGCCATCGACGTAGCGATTGAACATGCAAAACATCGCCGCAATCAGGATGCAGTCATGAATTTCAATATCAGTTGCGCCAGTTTCTTTAGCGAGAGTGACATCGATTTTTGATACGTCTCTTCCGCTCTTTTGAACTTTTTGAGCCAGTTTCAAGAGGGCCTTCATTTTTGGAGTGATGGGAGCCGACTGGATGTCTTTCGCTATTTTTTCTGTGTAACCTAATTCTTTATCGAGACAGAATTCTGCGACGGCAGCGTGAGAGCGGTGGCAAAAGTCGCAATCGTTCCAGTAAGACACACACCCGGCGATGAGCTCACGGTCTCCCTGAGACATAGTTGACGGGCCCCGCAGAACAGTTTCGGCAAGATTGTTGAGTGCCCGTGCAGCTTCCGGCCTGAAGGCCATGAGTCCAAGAATTCCAGGAGCCTCGTTCTGAAGATCAATGTGCGCCATAAACTGTCCTTTGGTAAAAGGATGATTATAGGTAGAAGATTCTTATTGTGGTGAGTGTTATCACATTGCGAGAATGAATTTTAAGATTCCGTAGTATAAACCGTTGAGATTTTTCTCCTGACGGAAGTCGAGCTCGTCAAACTTTCCGTCCGTGATCATGTGACTGCCTTCGAGGGGAATGTTGTAGACATTGTTTCCCCACTTCTGGGTAATCTGCGCCTTCGGAAACTCCAGGAATCCGTCGTTGGCGCCGGCCCCGATGTTGAGCATTTTATTGGCCTTGATAAAAGGCATCATCGCCGTCGTGTCGTTTTTCAGGATACCATTGTCGGGAATCACGCCAAGGACATTTACGAAAGGGATGTTCGAAGGGATGTTGGGAAGTGTGCGCTCGTAAAGATCACGGATTTCTTCCGTGTCCATGGTCTCAAGGGCCGTGATGTAGTCAGAACCTGTTTGAGGTTTCTTTCCCGGGATGACTTCGAGAAGAAAATGGATAAGCTCGAGCGCCGGATTGGCCTTGAGGAAATCGGCCCAGTAAAGTCCACTCATCATGGGAGAGATTCCGATGACTCCGGAGATCTTACTCATTCCAGGTCTGGCAATCTGATGGCGGTTGCGGTCGATGCTGTTTCTCATGATGTCCGCAGTGGCCGAAAGAAGCTCAGGCATACCTTTACACAGGGCCATGAGATAGATGTCTTTACCTGTGGAGAAAACGCGGCGTAACTGGGGAGTGATTTCGCGAATGTTTTCTGGAATGGTACCCATCATATTTCGCTTGAGGATTACCGTTTCAATTCCTACTTGCTTAATCTGTTTCAGGAAATCTCTCACATAGACTGGCTGCTCCGGACTTTCGTCCCATCCGAGACCCATCGACACAACCAGGATTTTGTTCTGACTCTTCTGATGGATATCATTCCGGGCGAAGGCAGGGCCCTGCGAAAGAAAATCCCTGACGGATTTTTTAATGGCAGCTCGTGCGGAGGCATTCTTTGGTTGCTTCAGAAGCCACTCACGATAAATTTCTCCGGCAAAGCCATGCCCGAATTTCTGCGTGAGTTCCCGGTTGATGTTGACGTTATACACAGGCATCGAATTTTCTTTCACGTAATCAGAAGCTGTATAGCCTGGAGGGAAATAGAAATTACTTCCGCGTCGGATCCAGGAAAGAATATTTTGATGATATTTATCGAGGTGAATCCCTGCGACCTGAGAAGCGTTCTTTTCAAGCGTCATGAACGGTTTCCCATCAAGGCTTGGTTGTAAGTAATCTTCGCAGGAAGCGCGCACTCCGCGGGCCATGATACTCCGGTCGTAACGATCAGCTGCCGGATAGAAAATCTGGATACTCGCCCTGGGATCCCAGGAATTCATGCAATGAGGGACCGGTTGCGGGAGAGTGGCCGCATAAGAAAGCGAAGTAAATAAAAAGGCAAGAGCGGTGGTTTTCATCCTCCCATCATTACTTATTTTGAGTGTTTACCCCATGAGGTGTGAAAATTTGGGAACCCCGTACTGTCCAGCTTTTAGACAGTCACTGTAATTAGACCAAGTGAGGGGAAGAATCGGGTCTCTCACCCTTATCCTTGTCCCATGAATAAGACCGTTCTCGCCCTGACCTATCCGGCCTATGTCCTCGTTGGTATGTCCGTATACTTTGGGATCTCGCCGATGCTTTCTGGTGACCTGGCCTTCAAGGGCCTTCTTTTTTCCGTTACTGCCGGAGTCTGGGCCATTATTCTTCTCCAGGAAAAGTTCGCACCGTTTCGTCCAGACTGGCAGAAATCTCGCGGCGATATTTTTAGTGATGCTCTTCAGTCTGCCGTAGTATTTCCGCTCATTAGTGACGTCATTTACAAAAGTTACAATCTCCTTTTGTCCCAGCCGCTGAAAGCTCTCTGGCCTCACAGTCTTCCGGCACCGGTTCA
>CANGAC010000117.1 GCA_947451425.1 Bacteriovoracaceae bacterium
CCGCTCACTGCAATCCAGACTAAATATCTCCTAAATAGTATGACAGTTTCTTTTTTCTCACGTCAACTTTTAAATATTCTCGTTCATTTTATTTTCGTGGGATATTCAGGAAGGTGTCAAAAATGTTATTGATTCCCGACACTTAGGCATGTTTTTGGCCACATGGTAGCACATTGTCTCTGGGCAATTATTTCCGACAAAATCGGTTAATCTTCCGTCAAAGATGAGAGTGAAAAATTGCGTGAAGGCCCTTCAGAAGACTGTTCCGTGCCTGCATTGATGTTGATCTCGAGAAGATAAGAATTCCAGTTCTCAGGTAATTCCCGATGAACTCTGCGTGCGAATTTCATCCCCCACTCAACAAAGAAGTATTGTTTGTCTTCGAGATAAGTCGGAAGTTCGAGTTGAAGAATTTCTTCATTCTTCTCCAGACGATAAAAGTCGGCGTGAATGATCGTCTTCGTTTCAGAAAGAATGGAATAAGTCGGACTCAGGATTTCTTTGTCACCGACGAACATCTGGACGAACGTTGTTTTACCCGCGCCAAGTGTTCCCTCGAGAATCACCATCGCAGGGACCTTCGCCAGATCCTTCATCTCATACACAATGTACGGCAGGTCAGACTTGTAGACTTTTTTCCATTCGCGGATGAGTTTTTTATTCATGCGATTCTTTCAGAAGCTCGTTGTATTTCACGAAGGCTTCCGGAAAGGCATCGATGAGACTGGTTGCGGTCATCGGACGCACGCCAAGTTTTTCGGCGGCGACTTGCCCGGCCCATGTGTGAATCATGACTCCCATGAGAATGGTGCGGTTCATGTTCTCATAGAGATTATAAAGATTATCTCTCTTCTTCAGATTGTTCTCCTGGCCGATGAGACCACCGAGAATGCCTGCGAGAACGTCCCCTACTCCGCCGGTCGCCATCCCGTCATTCGGAGAGAAATTGAAATACGTTTTCCCGTTCGGGAAACCAAGATAGGTGCAGGGTCCTTTCAGGATGACCGTACAGTTAATGCGTTCAATGACATCTTTCAGGTGAATATAAGGAGCATTTTTTACTTCTTCGAGAGGGATGCCTGAGAACCGGGAAAATTCTCCGAAGTGTGGAGTCAGGATCGTCGGAGCATTTCTTAGACGGAATACTTCCGCATCATCTTTTAAGCTCATGACGTTGATGGCATCAGCATCAAGAACAACAGGGCCGGAGAAATTGTTGAGAATTTCCAGGACCAGCATCCGCGCGCGATTAGAACGCGCGAGTCCCGGGCCAATGACAATCGAATCGTACTTATCGAGGTCTTTTAAAAGACGACCCCATTTCGTCTGATCATAAGGAACATAGCCCGTCATGATTTCCGGAATGAGCCGCGAGATAAATTCCTGGTACTGAGGCTCCCAGGTGGAAGCCGTCACGAGTCCGGCCCCGACTTTAAGTGCGGCCGTGGAAGACATCACGAGGGCCCCGGTGAGACCGTGAGAGCCACCGATGACGAGCGTGTGACCGAAAAGTTTTTTATCACCGAACTTATTTCTTTCGCGGGGAAGTTCGTCGCGGATATTGTCAGTGATGAGGAATTTGTCACCGCCTTCATTCACAAGAGCGTCGGGAAGACCGGTGTCGATGACTTCAATTTCACCCACGAGCCGCGGGCCTTCTGCCTGGTAGTAGCCGAGTTTCGGAAATCCCACGGCCAGCGTGAGATCCGCTTCAATCGCGCCCCCCTGGATCATGCCGGAGTTTCCTTCGACTCCTGTCGGGATATCGAGAGAGATCGTGTAGGCCTTCTCAGAATTGATGAAGTGAATGACATCATAAAGAAAATTCGAAAGGGGTAAGCGGACTCCCGTTCCGAAAATAGCGTCGATGATAATCTTGGGAGAGCTGTACTGCTGGAAATACGCTTCAAGCGGACCGAGCTCATCAATGTGAGTAGTGCGAACCCCATAAGACTTCGCAATCTTTAACTGCTCTTTGACTTCCACTGAGGCATCTTTTTCATCGAAGAGAAGAAAAGCGCGTGGCTCAAGTCCCATGCTCGCCAGGTGTCTGGCGATCCCAAGACCCGTTCCTCCGTTGTTGCCTTTCCCGATGAGAAAGATCACTTCGGCCTGGGTGATTTCTTCGCCCAGTTTATTGAGAATGGCGCGCGCTCCGAGGAGAGCGACGTTTTCGATGATGAGTTTTTCCGGAAAATGGAATTTCGTCTGCGCCATTTTCTCGAGTTCTTTCATTTCCTGCTGGGTAACGATCTTCATAATCAGGCCTTTAAGGGATATTTTTTCATGAGGGTAAGCATTTCTTTAATCACATGACCAAGACCCAGGAAGACACTTTCCGCAATGATCCAGTGGCCGATGTTGTATTCTTCAAAGAGTCCTTCGGAAAGAAGGGGTTCAAGGGATTCGTAGGTAAGACCATGGCCCGCGTGATAGCCCCAGCCGGCAGATTTTATGATCGATGCACCCTCACGGTATTCCTTCAGGTGCTTCGAGAGATCTTTTTTCGTGAGAAAATCTTTGGCGTATTCACCGGTGTGAATTTCCACCGCGTGAGCTTTCATCGTCAGGCATTTTTTCAGAACGTCAGCGTTGGCCTCGACGAAGAGAGAAATTTTTGTCGAGGGAGAAGCCTTGAGAATTCTTTCGCACGCAGATTTCACGCGCTGGTAGTTCTTCTGGTCCATGACATCGAGTCCGCCTTCCGTCGTGCGCTCTTCTCTTTTTTCCGGTACGAGGCAGACCCATTCGGGTTTCTCTCTCATCGCTATCTCGACAATTTCGTCGTGACAGCCAAGTTCGAGATTCATCGGAAGGCCGATCTTTTTGCACATGTCGTGAACCGCCGGAACATCTCTGTCCTGGATGTGACGACGATCTTCTCTCAAATGGATAGTTATCTGGTGGGCACCCGTCGCAAGAGCGACATCAGCTGCCCGGACAACATCCGGATACATCTCCCCTCTTTGCTGGCGAAGGGTGGCGACATGATCAATATTCACTCCGAGGCGGGCGTATTTCATATTATCCCAGCGCCTTGGTCACAACTCCTGCGAGTTCCGTGCAGAGGTCACTGACGAGTTTCAGGTCTTTCCCTTCCACCATCACGCGGGCAAGCGGCTCAGTTCCTGAATAGCGAAGGAGTGTCCGACCTTCGTTCCCAAGTTTCTGATTCGCACTCTCCAGGGCCTTTCTGATTTCCGGAACTTCTTCGAAGGCCACGCGTTTAGAAACGTGAACGTTTTCCATCTTCTGCGGATAAAGGTCGATGTCATGAGTCAGCTCAGACAGATCACGATCATAGAACTTGATACTCTCAATGACTTTGAGAGCGGCGAGTATTCCGTCACCAGTTGTCGAATATCTCTTGAAAACGAGATGCCCTGAAGGCTCACCACCAAAGAGTGCTCCGCTGCTTCTCATGTGCTCGACGATGTAGCGGTCCCCCACCTGAGTACGGATGAATTTCATCCCGTGCTTACTCAAGTAGGCTTCTATTCCGAAGTTACTCATCACCGTTCCCACGACTTCTTTCGTGGGCCCGAGTTCCTGATTATCGAGAAGGAATTTTCCGCAAAGACCAATCAACTTGTCTCCGTGAATGACCTCGCCATTTCTGTCTACAATCGTGAGGCGGTCGCCGTCACCATCGAGACACACACCGAGATCAGCGCGGAACTTCCGGACGTTCTCTGCACAAAGCTGAGGATGAAGAGCACCGCAACCTTTGTTGATATTGGTTCCGTTAGGCTGATTCCCGAGAGAAATGACTTCGGCACCAAGCTCTTCAAAGACCATCGGAGCGAGTTTGTATGCCGCCCCGTGAGCGGCGTCGATCACGATGCGAAGACCCTCCAGAGAATACTGCGGAGACAGAGCCGCCTTCGTGTGAACAATGTAGCGGCCGATGACTTCATCGAGGCGTTTGGCATTTCCCAGCTGGTCACCGGTTTTCTGCGGGATGGTTGAAGGATCGAGAACCATGCGCTCGAGCTCAAGTTCGATCTCATCCGGAAGCTTGTGGCCGGTGCGATCAAAAATTTTAATCCCGTTATCTTCGTAAGAATTGTGAGAGGCAGAAATCATCACACCGGCGTCCGCGCGCATACTCTGAGTAACAAACGCGACACCCGGAGTGGGAAGTGGTCCGGTGAGAATCGCGCGACCACCCTGCGAACACACGCCAGCGGAGAAGGCCTGCTCCAGCATGTAACAGGAAAGTCTTGTGTCCTTTCCGATAATGATCAGAGGTTTTCTGGAAAAGTTTTGCTGAAAATAACTGGTGACTGCGCGGCCGAGCACAAACGCCACTTCTCCAGTCATGGGATAGGCATTCGCCTTACCCCGGATCCCATCGGTTCCAAAGAGCTTCCGGACAGACATAAGACTCACTTTTGTGAATGAAACTAACTGTTTAAATATACCAGTTTATTGGATATTCACAATGATCGTCTTAGGCTTGATCTCGAGAAGATGAATGCTGGGCGGAAGGATTACTCGCAGAGGAACTTCCACTCTTCCCCGGGCATCAGCAGGGATATCGGCCCAGATCTGAACAGTGGATGATATATTTGATCGGTTTTTCATGACTTTCTCAGGTACCAGAAGCTTCACGTTTGCTTTTTTTACCTGAGACGTAATGACCTTGGAGTGTGTCAGAAACTTAATGGGAAGATTGGTCAGCTCAAAATTCGCACTGGCCGCCTTGAGCTGATAGTAAAGTTTGATGTCATGCCCTGAAGTCAACGTCAGGCGCTCATCCGGAAGGGCCACTTCTACCTGTGTTTCTTCTGCTCCCACCAGGCTTTCCAGCTCAATAGGTCTTGTCGAAAGGTGTGTGAGTTTTCCGATGAGTGAGCGAGGTCCGTAGACTTCCACTTCTTCCGGGGTCAGCACCACATTCATAAGGGCGACCTTATCCGGGAGCGATCCCACAAACTGTGGTTTCACCGGAAGAATCCGGCTCGCTTTTCTTTCGAGCTTGATGGCGATCTTTCTCGGTAGGACGCGCTCGACGACCATACCAAAAGGAAGATTGAGTTGGGTCGGATTGATATCCACGGAGAAATTCAGCTGTCGTTTCACTGATCCACGCGAGGCACGGTTCAGGTCTATCACGAGACGGTCTTCTCTTTCCGCCACGGTTCTCACAAACGCGCGCGGCCCTTCGATCATGAAGGTCACTTCGGTGGCCGGACGTTCTGAAAACATCATGTCACTCGGAAGGATGTATTCGAGGGTGACGGTCTTTTCAAACTTCACTTTCTCCGAGTTCAGAACGTAGACCCAGAGGAACAGGGAAAGGAAGGCCGAGATAAATTTCAGTGAGTGTTTTTTCACTCTTCCCTTCATTCTCATCCAGCACTCCTTGCGGCTTCGGGTGCTGAAATCTTATCGATCTCGAAGAGGAACTTTCTCAGGTTCTTCCGGAGCTCTTCTTCATTTTCCATGTAATGGAAAACTCCGTTGTAACAGATGTTAATCCGTCCCGTTTCTTCAGAAACGGTCACGACAACGGCGTCAGAGACTTCGGTAATCCCAAGGGCGGCACGGTGACGGGTCCCGTAGTGCCGGTCAATCTCGACGTTCTTTGAAAGCGGAAGAAAGCACCCCGCGGCCTGGATGACACCGTTATAAATAACAATGGCACCATCATGGAGCGGAGACTTCGTCTGGAAGATGGAATAGATAATGTCGGAATGAATCCGTGAATCAAGCCTTGTTCCTGAGGATGAGTAGTTCAGGAGACCGTGCTTTTTTTCAAACACAATCAGTGCTCCCGTGCGTTCGCGCGAAAGTGCGGAAGCTGCAGCCACGACTTCTTCAATGTGCTGGTCAAACTTCGTCCTTGCCCCGCGGCCCGCGAGTCTCGTGGAAGAAATCGACACGAGTGCGGAACGGATCTGATCCTGGAAGAGAACGATGAGAATAATGAAAAGGTAATCGAAGAAATTCTGGAGAATCCACGAGAGTGAATAGAGTTCATAGAACTGGCTCACCCACCAGAGAATCGCAAGTGCCACAATTCCGAAGAGCATCTGGTACGCGCGAGTCCCCTGAACAATCAGGAGGAAGCGATACATGATCAATCCGACCGCGATGAGATCGAGGAGATCGATAAATCGGAAATTGGTGAGGAGAATCCCCAGCTGTTGCATTTAGCCTCGTTGTATATGAGGCGAATCGGTTAAATAGTGGAATATCTTAGGGGAACATACAAAAAAAGGGCCTTTCGGCCCTTTTTTTATCATCATGCAACTTTCTTTTCTTCGACGGCGACCAGAGGTGCTGGTGTGCCGGCAGTCTTCGGTTTCTTGATCTCCTCAAGAATCTCATCTGACATGAGCATCTTCTTACGAAGCGCCTCACGCGAAATCCCCATGGAGGTAGCAGCCTTGGATTTGTTCCCTTTGTGGCGCTTGATCTCTGCCAGAATCATTTCGCGTTCAACCAGGGCCACACGGTCCTTCAGCGGAATCTGATAATCATCAG
This sequence comes from Bacteriovoracaceae bacterium, assembly GCA_947451425.1. Classification (GTDB taxonomy): domain Bacteria; phylum Bdellovibrionota; class Bacteriovoracia; order Bacteriovoracales; family Bacteriovoracaceae; genus Peredibacter. The sequence continues at coordinate 6,493 of CANGAC010000117.1, forward strand.
CGTGCGGGATATTCTCAAGCATGCAGTTGGATGTTTTCGTCACATCAATGATCGGCGTTGCTTTCGTTCCAAGATCCGAGATCACATGGGCCTTCGGATTATAGAGAACGGCTTTTTCCACTGCATTCTCAAGCTCGGCAACGTTACCGGGCCATGAGTAGCTGAAGAGTTGAGCTTTCACTTCCTCAGTGAAATCCTTCAGAAGAAGTCCCTGCTTTCTGCACTCTTTTTTGATGTTGGCATTCAGAAGGTCATCGATATCGAGCGGACGTTTTCTCAGAGGATCAATGTGAACCTCAGCAGAGTTCATGTAATTGAAGAGTTCCGGATTGAAAGCACCTTCTTCTTCAACGAGGGCCTTGATGTTCTTACTTGTTGTGAAGACACAACGAAGGTCAAGCGAGATCTGTGACCCTTCTATGCGTCTTTCTTTAAGAGCCGTGAGAAGTTTGTGCTGAAGCTTGAGTGGCATGAAGCTGATTTCATCAAAGATGATTGTCCCGCCGATGCATTCTTCGAGCTTTGATTTAGCACCATCACCACCAAAAATTTCTTTCGTGAGAAGTTCTTCGTCCACACCTTTACAGTTCACGATGATAAACGGAGCTAGACCGCGCTTCCCTTCATTGTGAACGATGCGGCCAAAAAGCTTCTTCCCGACACCCGGCTCACCAGTGATGAGGAGTGGAGAATCGATATCTTTCAGGCGGACGATGGATTTTCTGAGTTCAGATGTCTGGGCAGAACGACCAACCCAGGCGTACTCACGGTCATAGGGAGTAGAGAATCTTCTGATGAGAGATCTCTCCGAGAGCGGATTGTAATGGTGAAACACTGAGGAAAGAATGAGGGCAAGAACCTTCATTGTTTTTTCATCTTCAGCAGTAAATCTGTCTTCGTTACGCTTGTTGAGCACTTCAATGACACCGATGATTTTATCTTCACGGTTAGAAATCGGGCTGCAGATAATTGAGCGCGTATCGTAACCAGTGACCTTGTCCATGTCTTCAGAGAAGCGGACCTTGTCATTTTTCGTATCAATGTTGAGAGAAACTCCGGTCGTAAACACTGAACCGGCGATACCTTTACGGTAATCGAATTTCAGGAGCTCTTTATCGATCCCGAGGGCAGCAACTGCTTCGAGTTCATTTGTCTCTGTGTTGATGAGGAAAATGGAAGCGCGCTGACCATTGAGGATGCGCACGATTTCTTCCAGCATGCTTTCAACGAACTTCTCTTTGTTCCCGAACTGAGTAATGTCCTTAAAGAGAGAAAGGAGAAGCGAGAACATTTCAAAGCCCTCTTTCTCAGACGAGTAATGCTGAGTGAGTGCCAGCTGGATGAGACTGTCTTTCAGGCGCTCAGGTGGGAGCGACTGGATGTACTGCTCAATGAAGCGCTTCATGTTGCCGTTATCTTCGGCATCAATTTCCGCACCATAGTTCATGGCCTCTTCCTGGCCCGATGTCGTGTCTTTAAATACGCGGACGATCGAAGCACCGAAGTCAAAGCGCAGACGCTTGAACTGAAGTGAGCAACGAAGAACTGTGCCGACGGCCAGAGGGAATGTGGTATTGAAACCGAATCCGGTCATGCTCACGTCGCAGAGTTTCGTCTTTTCTACAAAGGAGAATTTACCAAACTCGTTCTCGTACTCGACGAGAAACATCACATCATCGCGTGATTCAACCGGAACGCGGAATGACTGATAGTATTTGAATTCGGAGAAACTGGTCAGCATGATGAACTCCTTAAAGGTACACTATTCTGGAGTCTTATCGGTCAGAGGCCTCAAAACTTTAGGCAATCTGGCAACAAAACTTGGCAGACCTTTCGGATGCTTAGACCTGAAACAAAGATAAAACCTTTCGAATGATGTTCTCACCCGTCACTTTTTCGAGCTGCTCAATCCCGGGGACGGGGTTGATTTCGAGGATGCGAAGCTCCCCTTTTGTGAGAAAAAGATCAATCGCCCCGTACTGAATTCCTGTAAGTTTCCTGATCTTAGGAACCAGTCCTTTGAAATCATCTTTCAGGGGAATTCTTCTCGCCTCTCCTCCCTGAGTGAAATTCGCCGCTAAATCTCCTGTTCGTTCAAGAAGAATTTCTTCTCCGCCGCAGAAGAAAAGACGAAACTCAGACTGCCCTTCAAGATACGGCTGAATAATCCACGATCGATCCGTAGTCGATGTTTTCCATGAAAGAAATTCTTCTTTCCCCATGACCTTTATGCCCCAGCCACCCTGACCGCGGATGGGCTTCACCAGAATTTTGTCCGGAAGAAAGTCTTCACAGGAATCAAGTCGCCGCCAGGGAATGACGGGAAGTTCGGCATTTTCAAGAAGAGTAAACTGCCGGGATTTATCGCGGAGAAGTTCATGGGAGAGAACCGGGTTGATGACATTCCGTTCAGTTTTCCTTAATACTTCCAGATCACGGTCATCTCCATAAACACCGGTCGTGCGGACGAGATAATTCTCCGCCAGAGGCAGATGAGCAGATTCCCAGGGATTAAAGACATCAAGGTCGACTTCTTCGGTCAACCTCTTCATGAAATACGTCGAGTGGTTTCTGGCAATTACACAGAGCTTATTCATAAAGACAGTTCCTGCATTTGTTCTTAAAATATACGACATGCTAGTGATTAAATCTCTTCTCTTGTTGGGTCTAGTGACCTCGGCTTCCTTTGCTCAGGATGTTTCCTCTCCTCCACCTGCGGGGGGAGTTGTTACGGAACCGGTAAAAAAACTCTGCACCGCTCTCGGAAAGAAGTTCAATGATTTCAAATGGGGTGATCCCAAGTGCGAAGACTTCACCTGGAATCATGTCCGGAACTCCGATCTTGGCACTCCCCTTGTCTGGACAACTTTTGGTGACGAGAAATCGGCGGGCGTTGAAAACACCACGATCGTTCTCTGCGGTGTTCATGGTGATGAGATCACGCCGGTAAAATTCTGCTGGGATCTCATGCGGGACCTCAGGACAAAAGAGTTCAAGGATAAATTTGTCGTGATCGCACCTCTCGTGGCGCCGGACTCATTCCTGAAAGCGAAGCCTTCACGCACCAACGGCCGCGGGGTCGATGTGAATAGAAATTTCCCGACGGGTGACTGGTTAAAAGAGGCCCACCGGAAATGGAAGAGTGCTTACCGGAGTGACAAGCGCAAATTTCCGGGCAGTCGCGCAGCTTCTGAGCAGGAGACGATTTTTCAGATGAATCTCATCCTGCGCTACAAACCGAATAAAGTCGTTTCAGTCCATGCGCCTCTCACTCTTCTCGACTACGACGGGCCATCACTCACGAATGATAGTGGGAAACCGGCGAAAGCACTTCTCGAAGGCATGAGTGAGAAATCCTCCAATTACAAGGTTCAGGATTACCCGGTTTTCCCTGGGAGTCTTGGGAACTGGGCGGGACAGGAAAAAAATATTCCTACTTACACGCTGGAACTTCCGAACATCAATCCAGCGGAGACTGATAATTTCTGGAA
>CANGAC010000118.1 GCA_947451425.1 Bacteriovoracaceae bacterium
AATTTCAGGATGTGTTAAAATGAGCTCTATGGTGGCGTGGAAAAACATGACTGAGCTTCTGGAAACGTATCTGATGACACTCGTTCATCCGTTCCGCATTCATCAGCAGTTTCGTCACAATCTTCCGCTTCCGAATCAGGATGGTCACATTTATGAACCACTGACACTGGCCGAAAGCATCGGGATCTCCTGGCTCTTTGCTATCGTCCGCGGGCTTTTTAAAATAGTGATCCTGAATTTCTTCCTGCAATCCTTTCTTTCCCTCCAGAGTCCGGAGTTTTCTGTCCTTCAGGACCTCGTGCGCTCTTCCGGATTTTCGACCTATTACTTTTTTCTTTTCTCAGCGGGCCTCGACATTATTTTTTTCCCGATCGGCGCCATCGTCATGACGGAAGTCTGGACGTGGATCATCAAGACTTACTCCAAGTGGCTCAATCCTGAGCTTCCTGCCGAAGACATCGCTCATCAGATCACCACCGCCGCACTTTCCTCGAATCTTTTTAATATTGTTCCGTTCGTGGGAGAAGTGATTCAGCTCGGTCTTTACTACTTTCTTCTCTACGCCGGGCTTCGCTCAAATCTGGGGACATCCCGCTCTCTTGCCTGGGTCATTCTTTTGACTCCAACTGTGGCCTTGTTTATGGTCATTTCCCTCATTCTTTTTCTGCTTTTTTATTTAGTAGCTGCCTGATTCGGGCCGATATTTTCTTACCGCTATCTGAAATCAGAGTGATGGGGAAATCTTCGATTTGTCAGTCGTCCGGATTTTTGGAAAACTCGATCTACACACAAGTTTTCAGTCAGCGAGAGGAGCCTTTCCGTGATGCACCAATCTTACCATGGTTCTATTGAAGTCGTTTGCGGGCCGATGTTCTCCGGGAAAACCGAAGAACTTATCCGCCGGGTAAAGCGCGCTCAGATTGCAAAGCAAAGAGTGCAGATCTTCAAGCCTGCTATCGACGTTCGCTATCATGAGGAAGATGTGGTTTCTCACTCTTCTCAGGCGATCAAGTCTGAGCCGGTGGAAAAAGCCGTGGATATCCTCATCCGTCTCAAGGATTCTACCCGTGTTGTGGCGATTGATGAGATTCAGTTCTTCGATGAAAACATTATCACTGTTGTGACAAAGCTTGCGGCACGCGGATATCGCGTGATCTGCGCGGGCCTTGATCTTGATTACCGTGCCGTTCCCTTCGGGCCCATGCCGAGACTTCTGGCAATTGCGGACGAGGTCATGAAAATCCACGCCATCTGCACTGTCTGTGGCGCACCGGCCACCCGTTCCCAGCGCCTCTCGAAGAGTAAGGAGCAATTCCTTCTCGGTGAGACGGATGCTTATGAAGCACGTTGCCGTGGTCACTTCCACTACGACGACGCTGAAGAGCAGGGCCTTCTTCCTCTCAATGAGGAAATCAAAACCGTCGCCGGCGAACTCAGGAATTAAAGACAAAACCTCCCTTGATTTGCTAATCTTCCTGAATGTTTCAGGAACATTTCTATGGGAAAAACGTTCACATCGTTCATTCCCCCCTTATGCATTCGTGGCTGGCCCGCTTAGGGAATCCGGCCACTGAACAACCACTCATCGATGAACTCGTGATGATGCTCTATCAGCATCTCTTTGACGTCGCGATTGATGAGGCCTTCCCGAAAAAAAGATCGAAGTCAGAGACACGCATGAAGTCCGCTCACGCTGAAGGTTTTCTTGATCAGGAATTCATTGATCAGGATACTCCAGCCGTTTCCGTGGGGCTCGCGCGCGCAGGAACACTTCCGTCCCAGCTCTGTTACCGGAAACTCAATTACCTTCTGAATCCGAAACTTGTCCGTCAGGATCATTTTTATATTTCCCGCGTGACCAATGAAAAAAATGAAGTGACGGGAGTCAGTGTTGCCGGATCAAAGATTGGTGGCGGAGTGGAGAATGCCGTGGTGATCTTTCCTGATCCCATGGGCGCCACAGGAAGTACGATTGTCGAAGCAGTAAAACATTACCGCACTCTGGGAAAACCAAAAGCGGTGATCGCCCTTCATCTCATCATCACCCCGGAGTATCTCGCGAAGGTCACCAAAGAGTGTCCTGAGCTTCAGGTGTATGCGCTGAGACTGGATCGTGGGCTTTCACCTGCGGATGTGCTGAAAGAAATTCCCGGCAAGCGCTGGAGCGAAGAGAAAGGTTTAAATCAACATCATTATATTGTGCCGGGAGCTGGTGGTTTGGGAGAGATCCTGAACAACAGTTACTGCTAGGGAGCGACATGGAATTATACACACCGGAGACACTGATCTCTGAAGAAGAAATCATGGGGCGGATCGAGGCCCTCGGGAAAGCGATCACGAATGACTTTGAAGGCCAGGACATTATTGTCATCTGTGTTCTGAAAGGCGCGTTCATGTTCTGCTCGGATCTCATCAAGCGGATCAATCTCCCTTTGAAACTCGAGTTCATTTCTCTTTCGAGTTACGGCGATAACACTCACAGTTCGGGCTCTGTCCGCCTTGAGATGGATATCACGGCCAACATTGAAGGAAAGAACGTTCTCATCGTGGAAGACATCGTGGACTCGGGTCTTACGATCAAGACATTGATGGAGATCATGGCGGTGAGAAAGCCCAAAGCGGTGAAGCTCGCGAGCCTTCTCTTCAAGCCAAGTAAGCTCAAGCACAAAGTGGACATCGATTATCTCGGATTTGAGATCGAAGATAAATTCGTGATCGGTTATGGACTTGATTACGCCGGTCGCTACCGGGAACTTCCCTACATCGGAGTGCTGAATGCAGGTAACTAACCAGGGATCAGTCCGTGTCGACCTCGTCGGCGGAACCCTCGATATTGAACCGATCAATCTCATCATTAAGAATGTTGTGACATTGAACGTGGCCACTGGCCTTAAAGCTTCCGTGACTCTCTCAAAAATTGCCTTTAAGGGAATTGAGATTTACTCGAAGGATTACAACAAGAGCTATAAGTACGCGGCTGAAGAACTCACTGAAGAGAATGTTGTTTATTCGAAGAAATTTGAAGAAATGTCGTTTGTTCTTCAGATCCTTCGTCTCTTCAATATTAATTCGGGTCTTCGGATGGAGCTCTCATCGGGTGCTCCGGCGGGTTCCGGACTCGGTGGTTCTTCAGCGATGGGTGTGACTCTTTACCGAGCCCTTTGCAATTTCACCGGCGAAAACTACGACCGCTTAAAAACAGTTCTTCGTGTGAAAGCAGTGGAGAGCCGGATTCTCAATCAGGGGATGGCGGGCTATCAGGATTATTTTCCGGCGCTTACGGGCGGGGTTCTTGCGATCCGCGGGATGGAAGGAGAAATCAAGGTTGAGCAGCTCTTCACGGATGAATTGAAACTCGTTCTTGAGAGTCATCTGGTGCTTATTTCCTCAGGTCAATCGCGCCAGAGCGGTATAAATAATTGGGAAGTCTACAAAGCGTTCTTTGATAAGAAACCAGAAGTGGTAGCGGGACTGACCCGGATCGCTGAGATTTCCCATGCGACTTACGAGGCCTTGAAGGCCCGCGATTGGGACAAGATGCTGGGTCTCATTGCCCAGGAAGGCATGGAAAGAGAGAAGCTTTTCCCCGGGATCACCACGGAAAAAATCCGCAATTTCACCACAGAGCTTAAAAATAACGGAAATGTGCTAGGATTAAAGATGTGTGGTGCCGGTGGCGGTGGCTGCTTTATTCTGGTTCACAAGGGGATTGACCCCCTGGTGATTGAGGAAAAAGTCCGCGAGCACGGAATGTCCATCCTTCCATTTAAAGTCGAATCTCCTCTTTAAGGGAGTTGCTCTTTGGGATCAGCGGTAAAAAACATTGCAGGGATGAGTCTGGGTGGCGGACGCCGGGAGAATTTCTTTTTCTCCCTCCTCGAATATTTCCCTGATAAGAAACGCTGGTTTTTAAAATCCCTTCACCAGGTGAAAGACGAAGAGATCCGCGACCGGGATGAGATCATCACCGGTTGGGTCAACCAGTATGGGCTCACTCAGCTCGTGGTGGATTTTCCTCTTTCAAAACCACCCTGCGAAGAATCCTGTCTTCCGGACTGTAAGGGAGCAAGTGTCTGTCCGAGGGATTGTGTCCTCGAAGTCCGTGCGGAAATGGAAGATCTTCTCCAGGAAGATGCCCGTCTTCATGAGGAAAATCCCAAGCGCTACGAGCAGGCGAGGATCGCAGCATCCGAAGTGGATTACTCTAAAAACCTTCTCGATAAAAATACGGACGAGCATCTCCTCTCGAAATCTTTCAAGAGAAAACTCCGGAAGGGATTCACTCCTTACTGGCATCGTCCGGTAGATTTCTGGGTCTGGAAAAATTACTACGACCAGCTTCTCGAGGTCTTCAAGATTTCCTATGAGTCTTTCGGAAACGTCTCCGTGATGTTACTCGCAAAACTCAATTATCTTCTGCGGCATCTCCCGAAAGATCTCACGATGTACGAGAGCAATGTGCAGATCTGTCTCATCGAGCTTTACCGCGCGAAAGTCGTGAGTAAGTCGACACTTTTCCAGCTCTTTGACCTCGATCTTGCTTCCGCGGCGAGAGAGCAGATTGTTCATAACATCGAAGTCCATATGGGTATTTTCATCTACGAGAATGACCTTGATACGATCATGAAGAATTCCCACGCCTTTGATTCGTTTATTTTGTCAGTGGTTGGGCAGCGGATGCTGATGAATGAGCTCAGAAAAATTCCGACCTGGGGAAATGCTGACGGCGGGAATTTTATTGTTCCGTCTTTTCACGTTCAGGGATGATAACGGCCTCTGGCCGTTTGTCTCCAACCGTCTCCTCTTTTAAGAGCTTCACTCCCAAATAAAGGTAGGCGTAAATTAAGATCGTCGAGACGTTGTACGAAAACCACGGAATCCCGAGGGCCGTTCCTTCAAACAGGAAAGTCACGGCAAAGAGGGCAGCGGTGAGCGTATAGAAAAGCACGTAACCCTGGGCCCAGAGTTTTCTTCTTAAGTAGAAAAAATAAAAGAAAAAATTATTCGCAAGAATGATCATCAGGAATAAATAGAATCCGCGGTCGACCATGTTTTTCACTTCGGTCACGGTATCGGGATTCAGTTCTTCGAGAGTCATGCCTCCGTGTTCGGCCGACAGGCGCAGGAAGGTTTGCGAGAAGCCTTTATTGACCCAGTAGAGTTGCAGATACCAGGTGTTCAGAAGGTCGGTGATGATGAGAATCAGGACGGCCAGGATGACAAATTTCCGTCCACCAATCTTCTGGAAATGGGATTTGATCTTTTCTTTCATGAGCATGGGGAAGATTTTACTCCAAGGAGGGCCTTTGGGGAAATCGTTTTGGGCCGGGCATGATTGGCCTTAGAATAGGGTATGGAAGATTATCTTCGCCGCAGCCAGGCCTTCCAGAAGCGCCTGAATATTCAGCCATTACCCAGAAAAGAGGCCCGGTACCTCTTATTCCGCATGGCCTGTCCTCTCATGCAGGCCAAATGTGCCCGCCTGATCGACATGTCGAAAATTCCCGTGACCTTTGTTCATGGAAATCCTCACCTCGATAATTACGTCCGCACTGTGCGCGGGTCGGCGATGATGGATTTTGATCGCTCCAGGATGGGACCTTATGCCTGGGACATCATCCGCTTTCTCGCGAGCCTTTCACTGAAGCGTGAAGATGAACGAGGTTTCCTCTATCCTCAGGTGGTGGAAGCTTTCATCGATGCCTATATTGTCCACTTTCTTCATCCGGAAATTCCGTCCAAGCAGCTCAAGCTTCTGAAAGGGGCCAGGCCCGCCGACTGGCAGATGAGTACCAAAGAATATCTTCAATCCAACAAGCGTTGGGCCAAAAAAATGCGGGATCATGCGCTCTCACCGAAGTCAGAAGTCGTGACTCAGATCCTGAATGCGTATCTCGAATCACGGGAAGAGACGGGACTGCTTAAAGAATTCAAAATCAGTGAAGTCGGTCACACGCCGGGAACTCTCGGGAAGAAACATTTCATTTACTCACTCGTCCCGCGAAATCCGGATTCGCATCTTGATCACATCCTTCTCGACATCAAAGAAACTTATATCGAAAAGAGTAACGCCCTTTTTTATAGCCCGGTTCCTCACCATGGTCTCCGGATGATCCAGGCGGCGAATCTCTATGCTCCGGGAATGGAAGAAAGACTCGGTTACTGTACGGTGAACAATCGTCAGTACTGGGGAAGACAGATTCCGCCGTTTGCTGTGAAGGTGAAAAAATATCTCGATAAAGAAGAGCAGATGGATTTTGCGTACTCCGTCGGATCGGAACTCGGAAAAGGTCATCGCAAGGGTCTCAAGGATCCCAAGCAGGCCGAAGTTCTGGAAAAAGATTTCACGCAGAACTTCGATCGCTATTACAAAGTCAGTAAGCTCTTTGCCTATGAAATTAAGCTCGCCTTCGAAGCTATCCAGAGAAAGATGCAGCTCTATCAGGATTACCGGAATTGGTAATGCTCTTTCTCCTCGTCACTCTTGGATCTCTCATCACAAGTCTCACGGGTCTTGGTGGCGGAACTCTGATCCTCGCGGGACTTCTCCTCGTCTATCCGCCGGAGTTAGCACTTCCCTTACATAGCTTCACCCAGCTCGTCGCCAATGCCATGCGGGCCGGCATTTTCTACAAGAAAGTTAGCTGGAAAACTGTCGCTGCCTACTCTTCTCTCATGCTGCCGTTTGCGTGGGGTGGTGCACTTCTCTTTGAACACATCAATCCTTCGATTTTAAAAGTACTCGTAGGGACACTCATCCTCGCATCCGTCATTCCATGGAAGTATCAATTGAAGGCCGAACCAAAACCTCTCATCTTTGTGATGGCCGGGGCCATCTCGGGATTTCTCGGGATTTTTGTCGGAGCAGTCGGGCCTTTGGTTACCCCATTGTTCAACCGGCTTCCGATCGGTCGCGAGGGAAACATTTCCACCAAGTCGGCGGGTCAGATGTTTCTTCAGCTTTCAAAGATTATTGCGTTTGGAGGAGCGGCTGGAGTGAACTTCGTATCGCTCAAAGACAACATCGGGATTCTCGTTCTGGCTTCACTCATCGGTGTGGGGATATCGATCCCGATTGGAAGAAAAATTCCCGATCAGAAATTCGACATCGCAGTGAACATCCTGCTCGGTCTCATCTCCGTCAAAATTCTTTATGAAGGAATTCGCGAACTCGTTTAGTGCATGAAAAGACGGTTCTCAGGGTACTCCCAGAGATACTGGGAATCTTCACCGGGAATTCTCACCTTGCAAAGGGAGACCGGAATGGCACCCAGACGGCGCACCTTATCTGACCAGCTTTGAAGCGTGTGATTGATCTTTTCCTGGATGGCCTGGGCCTTATCCGTATTGGTCTTTAAAAAAGAAAGCTGGGAATTGAGTACATTGAGTTCGCGCTTGGTCTTGGACGAAATGAGCTGAAGAAGGGGAATGAGCTCCAGGGCCTCTTCATGGGTGAAGGTCCTCGACTGATTCAACGGGGTGATGTGTCGGACGTTATCGATTGCGTGTTCCATTATTCGAACTGTCCCTGTCTAAGTTTGCGCTCTACGTCCTTCTTAGCAGCTGAATCACGCTTATCAAAGAGTTTTTTCCCCTTAGCGAGGGCAATTTCACACTTAACTAGTGAATCTTTAAAGTAAACCGCCAGGGGAATTATGGTGTATCCCTTAACCGCCATCTTCTTTTCGATCTGGCGTATCTCTTCTTTCTTTAGCAATAGTTTCCGTTTACGGGTCTCGGAATGGTTATTGATATTGCCGAATTCGTAGTGGGGAATGGTGGCGTTGACCAGCCAGGCCTCGCCCTGATTATCGATATCAACGAAGGCCTCATTGATAATGCCTTTCCCGGCACGTAGCGACTTAACCTCTGTTCCCACCAGGACCACGCCGCATTCGTACTTCTCTTCGAGGAAGTAGTCATAGCCCGCTCGCTGGTTTTTACAGATGATTTTAATACCCATGGGCCAGAGATTACCTCAGTTTAGATGGTTTGAGGACACCTAAGTTCTCATAGGGGGTCCTCTAAGGGATCGCAGACCGATTTAGGTTTTCGTTGTTTTGTAGAGAGCAAGAACCTGATCCATCGTGAGTGCTTCGGCCCTGATCATCATCGGAAGCTCAGCATCCCGGAATCTTTTCTCAGTGAGCTCTGCACCCCATTCTGATCGTAAAATCCCACCCAGTTGTTTTCTTCTCTGAGCAAACGTGAGCCTAAGGAATTTTTCGTACTGATCAATCTCAGATAACGGTACTAAAGGCGTCTCTCTTCTTCTGAAACCCAGGACCTGCGAATCGACTTTGGGTGGAGGAACAAACGCGCCCGGTGGAGCGTGTACGACGTGACTGACATGAAACTGAGACGCGCACATGGCAAGGAGCGATCCCATGCTGTTTTTCTGCTCCCGGGTGAAGATCTTTTCCGCCACTTCCTTCTGATACATCAGAGTCATATGCGTGATCTCAGGAATCCGGAGGAAGGAAAGAGTCAGTGGCACGCTCACGTTATAGGGAAGATTACTCACCAGCCAGATGGATTTGAACTTATGATCTGCGAGAAATTTTTTCCAGTCAAATTCCAGAGCATCGCCCATGTGAACATTCTTTTCTCCTACGACGGGAGAAAGAAGTTCGACGAATCTTTGATCCATCTCCAGGACATGAACCGGGAGATGGTATTTCACCAGATGAGGTGTGAGAACGGCGGGGCCAGGACCCACTTCGACGATGGCATCAAGGCCAACCGGAAGGGGAGTCGTGATTTTGTTAATCACATGCGGAGAAGATAAAAAGTGCTGACCAAAACTTTTATTGGCCTCGGGAAAGCGGCTCATTTTTTCTCCACGAAGCGCGACTGCGCGTCCAGAGAAAGACATTCCGGAAAGGGAACTGACTTCTCCGGAACGAGTGAAGCGTAATGGGCGACCATGCCGGCGTTGTCGGTACAGAACATGGGTTTCACGACATGCACATTCTTAAACCGCGACATCATCACTTCACGCAGACGGGAATTACAGGCGACGCCCCCTCCGATCACAATCGGAGTTTCAAAACTTCTGAGATCGAGATTCAGTATTTTTGTCACGATTTCTTCGCACTTAATCTTCAAAGTTTGAACGATGGCCTCCTGGTAAGAGGCACATAAATCCGGGATACTGTTTTTCTTCTCTTCATCAGACATCTTTTCCAGACGAACCCGAAGGGAAGTCTTGAGACCAGAGAAGCTCATTTTTCCGGGACGGTCTCTCATGTAGCTGATGGGGAATTCAAATTTCGTGCGGTCGCCGGTTCTGGCCAGATCATCGATGATTCTTCCTGCCGGGTAACCGACACCCATGAGCTTTCCGCCCTTATCAAAAGCTTCACCGGCGGCATCATCGAGAGTGTTCCCGAGAACATCCATCTCAGTGGATGATTTCACCCACAAAAATGCCGTATGGCCGCCACTCACGAGAAGGCCCAGGTACGGATAAGAAATTTTCTCAGAGAGATGAATGGCTTCCAGGTGCGCGTAGAGGTGATTCACCGGAACTATCGGGAGTTCCTTCATGAGCGCAAAAGTTTTCGCAAGATTGATTCCGGTAAGAAGAGAGCCCAGTAATCCAGGATGAGTCGTGACCGCGACTTCCGTCACGTCATCTGGTGAAATCCCTGCTTCATCGAACGTGACTTTCATGAGCGGAGGGATCGCCTTGATGTGAGAGCGAGCAGCAAGCTCAGGAACGACGCCGCCCCATTTTTCGAGGATAAAATCCTGATTGTAACTATTGAGAGAGAGTATCCGGGGAGATCCCTCTCCGGCTTCCATGAGGCAGATCGAGGTATCATCGCAGCTG
>CANGAC010000119.1 GCA_947451425.1 Bacteriovoracaceae bacterium
TCAATGAGTTGTCTCTCAGCATGTCTGTCAGACTGGGCCTTGATACGAGAGGAACTCAGATTCCCGATCAGGCGCTGAACGTCGGGAACGTAAATCCTGTTCTGGATGGGCCAAGAAATGTTTGTGTCACTGCGGACGTAAATCTTGGTTCAGCAAATCCCGTGAGTAATCTCGTCGTGACATCTCCGGATGGAACGCCGTTCATTTCGGATGACATGATTCGCACTGCTTCGCGAGGCCTCACGATTTCCGGACTCTCGGGGTATCCGGCGGATCAGATTGACCGCGTGAAGGGCGAAATTGTTCCTGTCATTGTCCAGCCACTCAGAGATACGGTGGAAGATTCTATCAAAAAATCCCTGGGTGATGTTTTCCAGACTCAGATCAATGCGCTGGCCTCAAGAGGAACCGGAAGTGGTTCGCATCTCGTGAGCAGTCAGAATCTTGCGAGCGAACTGGGCTTGGGAAATATTCAGTTAAGAGACAGAGTCGCGATCCTCGAATGCGCCGTCTTAAAGAACACCAATCATCCGATCCCACCGGACCACGCCTGCGTGGGACTTCCCTTTTACGGCGGTCCGATTACTCCGGAGAATTTCTCGAGCCCAACGATCAATGAATTGATGAATTTGAAAGATGCCGCTTCCCGACTTCAGATAACTTCCGAGAGTCTCAAGCAGCGCCTGATTGCCTTAAAACCTTTGATGCTCGAAGAGCCGATGTACGCGGATGATCCGAATGATCATTCTGACTTTGCGATCCGCTGCCGGCAGGATCATCGCCAATCCATCCAGCGGGACATCGCTGAATACGTAGATCCCATCATCAATTCAATTTCTGAAAACCAGCTCAGCGGCCAGATTTTTAATTTCGTCGAAATCCAGAACCAGCTCGCGGGCGGCGCCTCCAGAAATGTCGGCGTGAGCATTCCGGAAATCTGCAGCGACACCAGACCTTCTCCTCATGCCCGGCGCGAGATGAGAAATTGTCCGATCCAGGCCTACGTAGACCTCAACGAGTTTAACCAGGTCCTTTCACGGATGTGGTCAGCGGGACGACTCTGCCAGCAGGGTCGCGGTCCGTACGTTCCGACGCTTGAACATGGCCAGCAGAAATATGATGAGGAAGGAAAACCGATTGGTTCCGGTTGTTACATGGAAACGGGCGGCATGGGCTGCTACATGAATAATCCTCCGCAGATTACTTACGATGCCCGCACCAGAAAATATAAAACTTCAGTCAAACTCAAGTCCTGCTATCGTCCACCCGCATTCCTCGGCATAGGCCGCTTCGGTGGTGACTTCAATATCGATTTCTCATTTTCGCCGAAGGCCTGTAACGGCGGTGATTTCTGCATGGATAATCCTGACGTAAACTGGAGTGTCGTTCCGGGATCAGAGCGCTTTGCTCTTCGTCCGGGAGGATTTCTCACGAGTACCGTGACATCAGGAATTCAGGCGGCGGTCAACGGTGCCATCAGTAACACCATCCGGATTCCTCTGACTTCGAACGTGGGTCCCCTTGCCGGAATTCCGATTGAGGCCGAAGGAAGAACAGACAGTGGTCCAGGATTTTTTGGAGCTTGCCTGAAACTCAGAAGCACTTCCCGTGGAGTTTCCGGACAATGAAAATGATCTTCGCTCTCCTGATTCTGCCTCTTCTGTCTTACGCTCAGACACCTGCGGGCTCCCAGTGCCAGTCGCAACTCATGCGACTTCAGATTGAGAACAATGCCCTGAACGGTGTTCTTTCTAATTCGCAGGCGCTTCAGGAAAGAGTCCTGCCTCCACTCAGGACATACCTTGGATCCGATGCCTTTAAGTCGAGCTTTCTGACGGACTATCCTCTACCGGCCGTCGGATTTCCCTATGATCACGTGCTCTGTGAAAGAGAAAAAAATGAACTCGCCCGGCCCGCTTTTCGCGCGGTCGACTGTCAGGATCCCAATCTCTGTAGTAATCCTGCCATCGACGATGCGGTAAAAGCGCGACTGTGCTTTGCCCTTCCCTGCTCTTTTGTGATGGGATCCCGGATGGGCCAGTGTACCAGAAACGCTCTGGCCCGACCTGCGCACATGAATTTCACAGAGCCACTGAAATTAAAAGCTCTGACACTTGAACCCCAGAATGTGACGATCGATGGAAATAATCTCCGATCATGTTTCAAGATGACGGCCCTCCGGACACAGCTCTCTGTCGGAATTGATTTCGAGAATCGGGGAATTGCGTACGAGCAGATTGGCCTTAACAATCTCGAGCTTAATCTCGACGGTGAAAGGCAGATCTGCCTGACTGCGCGCTTCGATCTCTCCCATGTTCCGGTCCTTTCGGGAGTTCAACTTGAGAATGTCAGCGGGGGCCCCTTCGTCTCAGATGCGATGATTGATCAGGCACTCAGAGGCTCAACCGTCAGTGGTCTTACGGGCTACTCTCCGGAGACTCTGCAGATTCTCAAAACGACGGGCCTTCCTCCTATGGCCAGGCACTTCCGGTCTTCGATTGAAACAGCGATAGCCGGTGTCTTATCGTCGACCTTCGAAGCAACTGTGTCCGGATATCTCGGAGGTCTGGGTGGCCAGAACACTCCCGCCAAAGTTGCAACGGCACCGGATTCCATCATCTCTGAACTCGGCGTGGGAAATCTCAACGTCAAAAAATACGTCGATCTCCTCGACTGCTCACTCCTGAAACGGGAACGGAAACCTATTCCTGCCGATCACGCCTGCATGACGGCCGATTATGCTTTCCTTGAGCACGCCATTACTCTCTCCCGTGTCCCGACGCCGGAACGCGCGATTCAGCTTTTACGGGAGACGATGGCACGAAATGACAATGTGACTTCTGAATCACTCCGGAAAAGACTCCTGGATATGGCCCCGCGCTTTGAAGCCCTGAATGTTCGTCCCCTTTATGAGAGTCAGGTAAGACCAATTGCTCAGCAGATTTCGGTGAACCAGAGTCAATCAACACTCACGAGTGGTGTCGAATTCATCGGGGCGCTTTCTAACCAGTCTCAGGTAAACGTGAGCTTCTGCTTACCGGATCTCTGCGATCATGAACGCCCTTCTGCCCATGCGAACCGGAGCATTCCGGGTTGCCCGATTCAGGCGTATGTCGATATCAATGAACTCAATAATCTTCTGACGGCGATGTATACTTCCGGTCGTCTCTGTCACAAAGGGCGTGGAGATTTTGTTCCGGAGAGAAACTCCCGCGGAGAAATCGTCCGCGAGAACGGGGGACTTGCCCGTGGTCAGGGATGTCTTCTGTCGGTGGAGGAAAACCCGGACGGACTTCGCTGTTACTTGAATGGTGCTCCTCAACTCCGCTATGACTCCGCTACCCGTCGCTACAATGTTTCCATGCGAACGAAAGAATGCTTCCGCGGAGGAGTCTTCATCGGCGCCGGGAAAATCGGCGGCGATATTGATTTTAACATCGGCTTTACTCCCACCATCTGTAACGGCGGCGATTTCTGCCTGGAAAATGGTTCTGCCGAATGGAATGTCGTTCCGGGCACCGCCCGTTATGCCTTACGGGAATCGAGCTGGCTCAATGGCCTCGTGAGAGGAAGAATTGATGCCAATCTTCGCGAAGTCATCTCCAAGAGCTTACGCTTCCCGCTGGCAAGTGGTCAGGGGCCCCTCGCCAACATTCCGATTGAACCAGAGGGTCGCACCGATATGGGCGATGGCTATTTCGGGGCTTGCCTTAAAGTCCGCTGATGAGCTCTCGCGCTTTCTGAATGAGATCCGGAATTTTCACCGGCTTGGCAAAAAATCCATTCGCATCCACATTGACGATTTTCTCCTCTGAAGAAGACATCTCAATGCCGCCCGTGATGAAGACAAACGGGATGGAAGCGAGCTTCTGATTCTCTCTGATCATCCGGAGAAATGAGAAGCCATCGATGATCGGCATTTTGATATCAGAGATAATCAGGTCCATCTTTTTCTCATTAAGAATTCGCAGAGCATCCGTGACGGAAGACGCCGTGTACACTTCAGAGAATGACAGAAGAAGGATCTCCCGCATGACTTCCCTTAGATCACTTTCATCGTCCACGATAAGAATTTTTCCTGAGACTTTTTCCTGAACTGCTTTGCTGGCAGGTTTCAAAGAACTTTTTACTCTTTCGATACTAACCGGAATCTGGATGCGGAACTCTGATCCCACTCCCACCTCAGTTGTAAATTCAATTTTTCCCGAGTGTTCTTTCACAATCGTATTCACGAGGGAGAGGCCGATACCGGTGCCCTTATTGACCTCTTTGGTGGTGAAGAAGGGATCAAAGATCTTGTCCTTGATCTCCAGAGGTATTCCTGAACCATTATCCCGGACAGAGATCTCAAGGTGATCATTCTCAATAGTCGCCTTCAGATGAATCGCTCTTCCCGGTTTTCCCTCGGTGGCATCCTTGGCATTGGAAATAAGATTCACTAAGACCTGCTGGAGACGTCCCCGGTTTCCTTTCAGGTTAGATTCCATTTTCTGGATATTGAGGTTCAAAGTCACGTCATCACGGGCGTAGAGCTCTTTTAAAAGATCGGTCGTTTCTCTTAAGACTTCGAAGGGATCAAAGTTCGTGATCTCGTTGCTATCCGACCGGGCAAACGTCCGGAGACCTTTTACGATGTTAGCTATCCTGACGACCGAACTCTCCATCTTCCGGAATTTATCCTGGATCACTGGCTTCTCATAATTATTCAGCACCATCTGTTCCGTCATCGAGATGAGTCCGGAGACAATCGCCAGAGGATTGTTTATTTCGTGCCCCACACCAGCTGCGAGCTGGCCGATGCTGGCGAGCTTGGCGTTGTGAAGTGACTTCGCCCGCTCTCTTTCAAGATTCATCTCGAGTTCAACTTCCTTGGTCCTGTCCCAGTTCACACCATAAATAAGAACGGGAGTGCCTTCTGAATTTCGGATCACTTGTCCGCGCGTCCCGATGAATTTAGATTTCTTCGACAGCGTAATAATTTCCAACGTGTTGTAGAAATTATCCGAACCACTGGAAATTTTCTCCCAGTCATCACTGATGGACTGACGGGACTTTTCGGTCAGGAGCTTAGACCAGCCAGCATAATCATTGGTGAAATCCGAAGGCCCAATTTCATACAGTTGATACATCGAGTGATCCCAGAGCTGCTCACCGGTCTGGAGATTCGCCTTCCAGGTGGCGATGCCGACTGAGTCCATGATGAAGCGGTTTTCCTGGTGGGCCTCGATGAGGTCGGTGATATCAGAAAAAGTTGAGATGACTCTTGTCCCTTCGTTGTCTTTCACCGGAACAGAGTTAATGGTAATCCATCTGATCTTCTCATCCGGAAGCCGGATGCCCATTTTCACGGCGGGAATTTTTTCTCCGGTCATGAGAGCGACGATGGCAGGATGCTCGCGGAATGGGTAACGTTCACCGTTTTCGCGGATTACTTGCCATCCTATAGGAGGCTTTATTTTTCCGGTGAGTTCTTCGGGTGTGAGGTGAAGAATGGAGAGAGCTGCAGAGTTGTAAGAAATAATTCCTTTCGCATTCAGGACGACCATACCTTCGCTCATCGATTCCAGGAGCATGCGGTTTTTTAACTCCCCTTCCACATCGGCGGTCCGGTCACGACAGGTTCCGGAAACGGCAATGGTTTTGCCAGCGGCATCCACATGGACTTTGGAAATTCCCTGGACGTACTTGATCCTTCCGTCCGGAAAAATAACCCGGTGATCAAACACGAATGAATTCGCGGATTCAAGCGCCCGGGTAAGGAGGAGATCCAGAACTTGTAGATCATCAGGGTGGATTTTTTCCCGGTAAAGTTTATAAAGTATTTCCCTTGGCTGCGGCGAAGGGATTTCGAAAATTTTATAATGTTCTTCCGACCAGGTCTGATCATTGGTAACGAGGTTCAGATACCACGACCCGGTCTTCGCGATACTCTGGGCCTCGACGAGCTGCTGGGCCGTTTTCTTCTGCTCGGTGATATCCCGGATCGAGGCCTGAACGTAGACTTTCTTACCAAACTCAATTTTTGAAAGAAGGACAAAACAATCCATGAAAGTCCCGTCGAGGCGACGGTGAAGCCATTCAAAAGAAAAACTTCCTTCAGTAACGGCCTTTTTTATCGCCGCCTCGGCTTTCGTCGAGGAGAGCTCCCCGTCGGGTTGGTACTCCGGCGAAACGTCCCACGGCCCCATCGAGCAGAGTTCTTCTACCGAAGAGGCACCATAAAGTTTTACCGCCGCAGGATTGGCAGAAGAAAATTTCCAGTCAGGGGCAGAAACAAGGGTGATCGCATCCGCCGACTGATCAAAGATCTGATGATTGTGAAGCTGAATAAGTTTGAAACTGGTAATGTCCTGAAACGTTCCCAGGAGCTTTTGAATTTTCCCATCCGGATAGCGCTGGGCCTTCCCGATGATCCGCACCCATTTTGCATTTCCGGTCGCGTCGGTAAATTCAAACTCATTATCAAAGGATTCCCCCGTATCCAGAGAGTTCCGGTAGAGCTGTGACATCCGTTCACGGTCCTGGGGGGCATAGAACAAGATGCAGTCGCTCAGCGCGGGTTTTGAGTCGCGGGGGACCCCATAAATTTCATAGATCTCATCTGACCAGGAAATCTGTCCGGTAGAGGCATCGAGTTCCCAGCCTCCGGTTTTCGACATTTTCTGAACGTCCCGATACTGCGCCGAAAGGACCTCAAGTTCGACGTTTTTCCTCCGCAGTTCAAATAGATCGATGACGTGAGAGGCCAGTGACTTCAGAGTTCTTACCTGGGCATCACTGAGAGATTTTGGAACACTATCAATCACACAAAGTGTGCCAATGCGTTTTCCCGAAGGAGTGATGAGCGGGCAACCAGCATAGAATCTGACGTTCAATTCACCGGTGACAAGAGGATTATCGTGAAACCGTGGATCGAGCCGCGCATCGGGCACAACGAAGACTTCATCCGAGAGGATGGCGTGACCGCAAAAGGAAACCTCCCTCGGAGTTTCCGAGGCTGAAATCCCAAAACAAGATTTGAACCACTGACGATTCTCATCCACGAGACTCACCAGTGCCATTTTCGTGTCACAGATACTTGCCGCGAGTGCCGTTATCTGATCAAAAGTTATTTCAGGAGCAGTTTCCAGAACAAAATAATTTTTGAGCTCAGCCAGGCGTTGCTTTTCGTCCTGCGGAATGGGTGCCTTGATCATAGAGACATCATAGAGAGAAAATCTTCAGAAGATATGTTTATTTCCTCAATGATCCTTCATAACTTCGTTGTTTCCAAGAGATACAGAAGAAAAATATTTGACCGACTCTCTTGCTCGGGAAAAGCTTGTGTTGACGAAAATCCCCCATCACTTGATGATGTTTTTATTCACATTCTCATGGAGGAAACGTGTTCAAACTTACCCTGGCGGGACTTAGTGCCCTTTTTGCCTTTTCTGCTCTAGGAACCACCTTTAATCCCCTCACGGTTCCTGAGACAATCCGGATCACAAGCTCGGCCCCGAGAAAAGTTGTCTGGGACACTTTATCTCCCAAAGAAAAAAAGCTCGCGACTCACCTACTGGCCGCTGCGGACGCGGGAAAATTTATTCTTCTTCATCAGAATCACCGCCATGGTCTTCTGATCAAGAACATGCTCGAAGCATCGCTTTCGAAAAAAAATCTCCCTGAAACGAAGAAACTCCTCGGAGAAAGTTTTCCTGAATACCTTAACTACGCCATCAAATATGAAGACCAGGTTGGTCCCTACGCCACTTCCAATCGTAAGTATGTTCTGAAAAAGGTGACGGCGACTCAGGTCGGAGCTCTTTTCAAGATGCACGCCCCGAAAGCAAAGACCGGCGACGTTCTTGAATCGATCCGCCTTCTCACTGACCCAAACTTTGAAGTGATTCTTCGTCCGGAAAATACTTCTGGTGATGAGCTCGAAAATTCCGGAAACAACGTCTACGAACATGGGATCACCATGGCCGAAGTCGATGAGGCCGTGAAAAAGGGTCTCAAATCTGACGTCAACTGCCGCATCGTCCGTGGCGGACCGATCGGTCTTAAGTGCCAGGTTCAAGCACTCAATAACCCGGAACTTCCGAAAGAAGTCCGCTCTGCCATGACGACAGTCGTGAAGCACCTCAAGGCGGCACTTCCTTTCGCCACAACTGATCACCAGTCGAAGCAGATCTCCTCACTCATCCGTTACTTTGAAAAAGGGAATGTGGAAGATTTCCGCCAGATGAACATTCACTGGGTAAAAGACGGAACTTCCTCGAAAGTCGATTTCATGATGGGCTACGTAGAGTACCAGACCGATTACATGACTCTCATCGGGTCATGGGAATCCTACGTTCAGATTGTTGACCCGAAAACAACTGAGATGTCGGTGAACCTCGCAAAGAACGCTCAGACTTTTGAAAACAACATGCCCTATGGTCAGTACAAGAAAACGTTCCCGGAAGGATACTCTCCACCAGCGATGATGGTTTATTACTTCCAGGAAATATCTTCGTTCCGTTCTGGTGGATACAATCTTCCGAACTACGATGATATCCGCCGTGATGTTGGGGCAAAAAACATCATCCGCCTCGAACTCCCGGGCCAGGATCTGGATCCGGCAACTCTGAAAGACCGTCGTGAAATGTACGAGGCTTTTGCTCCGGCGAACAAAGTCGATGACATCGTAAACTTCTGGACTCAGGGCCGGAAAACAAAAGTTCTCCTCCACGAAATCATCGGTCACGGCTCAGGGACTTATAACACTGCCAAGTATGGCCCGAAAGAAGATCCGACAACTGTCCTCGGTGCTCTTGGGTCTTCGATGGAAGAGCAGCGCGCAGATCTCGCGGCCCTCGTCTTCGGTGCTGATCAAATCATGGTGAAGATCGGCATGTTCAAGGATATGGAAGAGGCGATCCGTTCAAGAAACGCGATGTACGACTCTTACAATGCAAACTTCCTTCGTGATGTTTCCAAGCAGCAGTCTCTTTCTGAAGCTCACCACCGCGGTCACTGGCTCATGATGAACCTCTTCCTGGAGAAAGGTGCCATTGCAAAATCCAGTAAAGGCGGAGCAGCTGAATACACAGATGATACTGTCGTTTATTCGATCGTGGATTATGACAAGTACCACGCTGCTTGCGTCGAGATGCTCGCCCTTCTTCAGAACATTAAGGCCGAGCGCCTGGAAAGTGATCTGAAAGATCTTTACACGAAATACGCTGCCCTCGATGCGATCCGCGAGCCCTGGCTTCAGGCGATCATCCGCCGCGGGAAAGATCTGGCGATCAATGCCGGAACTTTCGAACAGCCTTGGCAGATCGTGAAAGGTGAAGTTCAGACATTCGGAAATCTTGAGCGCGAAGGCATTGCGCCTTACCTCGGAAAATAAATCAGTCCCGTCACACATTCTTTAATGGGCTGGGGAATCTCCCAGCCCCTTTCAGAGAGAAGAGACCGGATCTTAGTCACCGTCGCTGCAATTGCCCCCGACATCGACGGAGTGACACTTTTTGGTGGGGTGGATCTCTATCATGAGTACCACCACACTTTCGGGCACAATATCTTTCTCGCGGTGATCTTCGCCATTGCCTGCGTTCTCACTTCAAGAGAAAAAAAGAAAATCTTCCTGCTCGCCCTTCTCTCTTTTCACTCTCACCTTATAGCAGACCTCCTTGGAAGTGGTGCCGACTGGGGAATTTTTTATCTCTGGCCGTTTTCCCGCTACGAAATCACTTCCTTCCCGCCATTTCAATGGGAACTGCACAGCTGGCAGAATATCGTCA
>CANGAC010000120.1 GCA_947451425.1 Bacteriovoracaceae bacterium
AACGGTAACAACGGTAACAACGGAAACAATGGAAACAACGGTTCCAATGGTGACGATGGCCACAACGGGAACAACGGTAACAACGGGAACAACGGGAACAACGGGAACAATGGTAACAACGGAAACAAGGGTTCTTCCGGTGCAAATGGTAACAACGGTTCCAATGGTAACAACGGTTCCAATGGAAACAACGGTAACAACGGAAACAACGGAAACAACGGAAACAACGGAAACAACGGAAACAACGGGAACAATGGTAACAACGGAAACAACGGAAACAACGGTTCTTCCGGTGCCAATGGTAACAACGGTTCCAATGGAAACAACGGGAACAATGGTAACAACGGTTCTTCCGGTTCCAATGGTAACAACGGTTCCAATGGTAACAACGGTTCCAATGGTAACAATGGTTCCAATGGTAACAATGGTAACAACGGAAACAATGGTAACAACGGATCTTCCGGTTCCAACGGTAACAATGGAAGCAACGGGTCTTCAGGCTCGAATGGTGGACATTGTAAGAGCGTCCTGACAGGAACAACTTCCTGTTAAATGACTCCTTACGCATGGGCGTAAAGGTGTTCTTTTTGGCCTGAAAAAAGGTCAGAAAAAAAAGCTTCTGTATTAGAGTGGGGCACCTTTCGGGGTGCCCTTTCTTTTTCCACGAGGCCTTAATGAATAGATTAAAAAAAATCCTGATTAGTGCCTTCATTCTCTTCAACTTCATGATCATGGCAAGAGTTCATCTGCCGATTGAAAACGTTTTCTTTGAGGGTCTTTATCGTCCCGTAGATTCTTATCTTCGTTTCTTCAGTACATTTCAGGACTGGTACATGTTCGCCCCGAATCCCTCACGCTCAAACTATGAAATGTCAGCGGAAGTGGAGTTTATGGACGGAACCAAAGACACCTGGCAGTTCCCCAATCCATCAGAACTTTCAATCGTGGGAAAATACCTCTACGGCGAGCGCTACCGAAAATTTATTTCTGAAGGTGTTCGGAAAAACGAAAACGCGTTCATGTGGAAAGACACCGCCAAATTTGCTCTGAGAAAGATCGGCGAAAATCACTACGACAAAATTCCTAAACGCGTACATCTCATCCGTCACTGGGAAGATGTTCCGCTTTTATCCGAAAGCTTCAGGCCCCATGGAACGCGGCCACCAAAATTCAACAGTTACCGCTTTTACACTCATGAGGTGCTTCCATGATCAGCATAAAAACATTCCTGAACCGCTGGGATCGCTTTTTCTTCAGGCCTGCACCTGTCGAGGGGATGGCGATCTTCCGCATCGTCTGGTGCTCACTTCTTCTCATGTATCTTTTTCTTGATTTCGGAAATATTTCGGACTTTTACGGGCCAAAATCTCTCATCTCTTTGAGTACAGTGAAAGCGAATTTTAGCTTTCCTCATCTCAATCTCTTTCAGATGTTTGGAGATTCGGAATCTGTCGTGATGATCATGATGGGAATTTACGGAGTGTCTCTTTTCTTTTCTCTTATCGGATTCAGAACAAGATCCTCCCTCATGGTGGCACTTATTTGCATGGTGAGCTTTCATCAGCGGAATATCTGGCTCCTCAGTTCATCCGAGGTTCTCATGAGAACAATCATGATTCTTCTGGTGTGCGCGCCGGCGGGAAATGCTTTAAGTGTAGACTCGCTCATTGGGAAGATGAAAAACTCACCGCTTCCCCGCGAATGGGCTCCTTGGGTGCTTCGGTTAATTCAGATTCAGATCTCTGTCGTCTACGTCTGGACGGTCTGGCACAAACTGAAAGGGGATCAGTGGATCGACGGAACTGCGGTTTACTACGCCACCAGACTTCACAACATGACGAATTTTCCAGTGCCAGTGCTTCTTGATAATATGTTCTTCATCAAGATCATGACCTGGGGAACGCTCATCCTTGAGTTTGCTCTAGGAACGCTCATCTGGTTCAAGGAATTCAGAAAGCCACTCATCCTTGCGGGACTGTTATTCCATCTGGGAATTGAGTACATGATGAGTATTCCTTTCTTTGAACTCATCATGATGGCGCTCATCCTGAACTTCTTTACTCCGCAGGAAATGCGAACGTTTGTTCAGGTCACCGGACAAAGAATCAAAGAGGAAATCAGGAAGTCCACCATCACGGATGACCTGAAAAATAAAATTCTGGTTCTGCTTAGCTGATCGAGAGAATCAGTCCGGCGCGGGAAAGAGAAGAGAGATCTTTGTGGTCACTCTGAATGTTCCCGCCTTCCACCGATTGCAGAAGCTCAAGCTCTGAGGTGGTGAGTTCATGGAAGCGGACTTCGCCTTCATCATCCATGTAAATACAAAGGACATTCGGACGCTCAATAACGGTGATCTCTCCGTCGTGCGCTTTCTTTACCATTTCAAGAATGTCGTGATCAAAAGACAGAAAGCAGGCCGAGGGATTCAGGTAGATGCCGGGAGAGTCGGGGAAAAAGAATTCGCCGCTCTCGAGATTTTCAAGAGCGGCGTCGAAGTAAGCGATTTCGAAAAGATGAGGCGAACAATCGCCTTCCTCAGCCTTCAACTCCAGATACTCAGGAAAAGTCACGTACGCAGAAGTAGGTTCATACTCCCGGGTGACGGCGTCCCAGTCGAGATCAGAAAAGAGTTGAAGATGAGGAAAGCTATCTTTCAGCATTATTTTTTCTTGGCCTTCATTTTCGAGCCCATTTTTGATTCCATTTTATGATCCTTGTGGGCGTCATCTTTATGGTGAGTTTCATCGTGTTCATGGTCTTTCACTTCAGTTTTCACGTGCTGGTGCTCTTTGTCGTGGCCCATCTTGTCTTTTTCTTCGTGGTGGTCGGCAAAAGCTGTGAGAGAGAGGGTAAGAACGAGGGCGCCAATGATCGTTTTCATGGATAATCCTTTTATTCGGTGGCAGTATTTCGATACCGTCGTTTCGGTAATCGGGGCCCTGAATGAAAGAGTTTCCTGCAGAAAAATACATTGAGCTTGAGAATAATCCTTACCTTTTAGGTCGGATTACGATTTATCAGGTGAAAGAAGATTTTCATGCAGAAGTTGACATAATTCATCGTGAGTCCCACAAGATTTTCAAGCACGTAGACATTGTTTACCGACAACAATCGTCGGAAGAAGCTTTGATTGTCGGGGTTCAGCGGCTGAGGCTCTTTCTTGAGAAAGTTGAGCAGGAAAACGCCGTCGATGATGACCGGGGCGATGGGAACCTTCACTAGGAGTTTTATGTCACGATTTCTGGTTCCCGAAATGAGTTGTGGTCATTGTGAGAAAGCGATCACGAATGGTCTCAAAAAAGCTTCTCCGGAAGCGGAAGTGAAAGTCGATCTCGCGAGTAAGACCGTGGAAGTAAAGAACATGGCCGACGAAGTCGTCGCGACCCTCCTGAAAGATCTTGGCTATACCCCGGAAAAGATGAAATAATTCAGGTGCCATGACACTTTCGGATGCGAAAGTGTCATGGCACCTGAATTTACTCAAGGATTGAGTGGTGCTGCAGTTAGAGTTTTTCCCCAGGATGGAATTAAAATCTCTTTCGGACTTCCAGAAGCTGGAAGGCGTGCAGCTATCTTCAAATGACCGGAAACTTCTCACCAGCTCTCCCGAATTTTACCAGACTCCCAAGGCCAACGACGTTATCAGAAGACAGCATGCTCTCATGGTGGACAAGATCCTTGGCGTCCGGGTGAAGTACATTGAAGAAATGCTCGTCGCGGACGCCAGAGGGTTTGATCCGGAAGGATCGCACGAGACCTGGGGCCCAACGATGCACAAAGGTGTGCAGACCTGGGTGGGACTTGAGCTTCAGACACTTCAGACTCCCTATTCAGAAATTTACCGGATTCTCCAGTTACTCAAGATGAGACCTTATCAGCATGTGGTTGATCTCGGTGCGGCCTACGGACGCATGGGAATTGTGATGGGTGGGCTTTTCATCAAGAACCTTTTCACGGGCTTTGAATTTGTGAAAGCGCGTGTGGATGAAGGAAATCGCGTCTATCAGGAATTGGGTTTTTCCCGGGCAAAACTCATCGAAGCGGATCTGGCAGCAGCGGAATTCGAATTACCAGAAGCGGATGTCTATTTTATCTATGACTATGGCCAGGTTGAGCACATCAACCGCACTCTTCTTCAGATCCGTGAGGTCTCAGAGAAAAGACCTGTGAAGGTCGTTGTGCGGGGGAAATTCACCCGCAGGATCATCGCTGACAGACATGAATGGCTTGATCTTAGTTATGAAGGGAAGCTGGAAGAGCTTTTCTCAATCTATACGGCGTACAAGGGTCACTGACAGATCCAGCTCTCTTCACCGGTAAGGGTCTTCTTACCGCTCGTCATGAAAATACACTTTGATTTTGTCTCGTGATTGATCGCTACATAGAGAGTGGTGTTGTTAAATGATTTGTTGGCATCATTCCAGCCCGCGACCTGGCGGAACTCTTCAGATGTTTTGAAATAGGATTTGTAGAGAAACTCTTCGTACGTGAGTTCAGGTTCGACCACGATTCCACTTTTACTGAGGGACATCCACACCGGAAATCGGTGGTCCTGGAAGAGATATTTTTTCGTCTGAATCGTCACTTTCCCCATCTGGATATCCTGGCGTTCAGGAGGGTGAGTGCGGAAAATGATCGTGTCGTTTTTTACCATCGCTTTATCAGCAAGTAGCGGCGTATGGAGAGTTTCGAGAGGCTTCTGGGTTTTTGGATCAAAATATTGGATCACCAGGCGATGTTTGTGAGGAGAATTGTGTTTCTGAAAGAGGACGGCAAATTTCCCGTCAATCATTGAACCGACGGCCTTCGTACAGGAAGAAGGAGTGCCCTGGAAGAGGCGATAGAGTCCGGATTCCGAAGTCACCGGGAGAATGGTGGGCGCACCATCATCTTCACGGGCGAACACGTGCTCCCCCCACATGCGCTCTTTGGGTTCGGTATGGGAATTATCACCCTTCACCATGAGCTCAATCCGTTTCGTACCAATCTGACAGAAACAATTGTCTCGCGGATAAGTTTTTTCAAACGTGTCCTGATCAGCAGCAAAGGCCACAGTCAGTGGAAAGAGGATGGCAAAAATGAATGTCATAAGAAAATGCTAACAATTAACTGACGATTGGTCGAGCAGTCTCAGAATTGCCCGTTAAAGGCTCACTTCTCATGACAAACTCCCGTGGTTCGACCGTTACGGTCTGAACCGGCTGGGCAAACTTAAGATTTTCAGACTCAAAGGCCTTCTGAACTTCCAGGAGGATGGTCTGTTTGATGTCCATGTGGAAGTTGTAATCATCCGACAGCACCCAGTAGACGAGATCGATATCCATCGAGATGCTTCCGATCGCCGAAAAATGACACCGCTCGAAGCGGACTTTGTCTTTGGTAGAGGCGATCGCCGCCACGAGAGAGACCGCTCTCCGCATCTCTTCGCCTTTCGTGAAAAGAGGAAGGCTGAACTTCAGCGCCACTCGTCTTTCATGCATGCGCTTGTAGTTCCTGATCCTGGTGGAAATGAGATCCGAGTTAGAAATGATGATCTGCTCGCCGCCGAGACTTCTGATCCTGGTGGTTTTGAGTCCGATCCTTTCCACTTCGCCCATGAACTGGTCAAGAATGATAAAGTCCCCCACAACAAAGGGCTTATCCATCACTATGGAGAGTGACGAAAAAAGATCTCCGAGGATCCTCTGAAGGGCGAGGGCGACAGCAATCCCCCCGACACCGAAACCGGCGAGGATGGTGGTGATCTTGATGCCGAGATTATTGAGCGTGAAAAGGAGGACCGCAGAGAAGATAAAAATCTTCGCAAGCAATTGCATGAGACCAATGGAGCTGGCCGCGGCGGGATTCACGCGGATCTTCCGGTTCACCGTCATCACGATCCACTTATCGAGCAAGTAATTTCCCCAGATCCCGAACTGGATCATCGTGAGAATGAAATACCCCCGGTCAAAGTGCGGATTGAAATCCTTTTTATGAGGGATAAAAGAAAGTGCGAGATAAAGGGCAGTCCCCACCATCCAGAGATGGGTCGTCTGCTCAACAGTGTGGACGATGATATCGTCCCACTTATTTGAGGACTTGTTGAGAATCCGGGAGACTTTCGTCGTGAAAAGCTTTTTTACACCGTAGAGGGCAAAGTAATAGAGAAGCGCCATCCCCGTCGCAACGAGGTAAGGATTACGAAAAAGAATTTTCATGAGGGCCCAGGCTTTCAAGAAGGTTTTCTAAAAAATCACCCACGCGTCCCTGATCTGGGAGTGAGTAACGGGCATGGGATTTCTCTTTTCCGACTTTGATACAGAATGTCTTCACGTCACTGCGACCCTGAAGCATGTCAAACATGTCTTCGTCGGTGGTATCATCACCGATGGCGATGACAATATCCGGGAGGTATTCGCGTCGCTGGAGCCACTGCTCGACGAAATACCCCTTGTTGGCATTCACAGATTTCACCTCAATGACTTTTTTCCCGCGGTTCACCTGGACCGGCTGGTTGGTGAGGGACTCCTCGAGCTCGAAGGTCAGTTTATTGGCCAGGAAGTCGGCAAACTCGTTCGGAGAATTCCGGTAATGCCAGGTCACGGCATGCCCCTTATCCTCCACGAAACTCCCCGGTGTGCGTGAAGAGTAGAGTTTCAGGATATCGAGAACTCCCGCTTTCCATTTCATCGAATCGTGCGAAACGAGATTCACCCATTCTTCCTCAAACGGAGAGTAGTAGTAAGCCCCGTGGCATGCAGCGAGAGGGAATGTGAAATCCTGGTCCAGAAATTGTTCTTCGAGGAATTCCTTGTCTCTTCCGGAGACGACAACAAACTCAGCGGTAGTCCGGGAGATCTGCCGGAGGAGATCAATGGTGTTCTGCTGAAGGCGCACATCGCTCGGGAATCTTGAAATCGGAGCGAGTGTTCCGTCGAGATCGCAGAAAATCACCACGCGTTTTCCGGAAAGAAGATTCATCCATGGAAATTTTCCGTCATCAGGAAGAACAACCGCTTTCCTTTCGATCGCGGTGTACTGCAGGTCCCGGAGGAAAATCCGTGCCCATTCGGAAGAATTATAGCGCTGAAGGAAATTTTTCATCGCGGTCATTTCTCCGCGTCGTTTTACCTCAGGGTGGTGAAGCGCTTCTTTCATTTTCCGCGCTGTCTCTCCGATGTTCCACGGATTGATCGACATGGCATAAGACAGGGTAGAGTGAGCGCCAGCGAATTCAGAAAGAAGCACGACTCCGGGATATTTCTCATTCTGGGAAACGACGTACTCAAGAGAAACGAGGTTCATCCCGTCGCGGGTGGAACCGATGTGCATCACTTCCGAAAGCTGATAGAGCGCCGACAATTCATTTTCTGAAACGGAGTGATAGATGTAAGAGATCGGCATGTAGGCCGGAGTTCCGAATTCCCCATTGATACTGGAAACGAGTTGTTCGATCCGTGCTTTGAGCTTCTGATATTCCGGAACTTCCGTCCGGGAAGGAATCACAATCTGAACCAGCTGAACCTTTCCTCTTTCTTCCGGGTATTCTTTGAGGAGTTTTCTGAACGCGCGGAGTTTTAAGATGAGTCCCTTGATGTAGTCGAGGCGGTCCACTCCGAGGATCCATTTCATCTCTTTCTTATTGGCCTTGTATTTTTCAATGAACGCCTTTGTATCCGGAGCTTCGGAGAGCTCGCGGAAATTTTGTGTGTCTATCGAGATCGGATACACACCGAGGGATTTTTCCGGCATCGGGTTTTCTCCGAGGACTCTTTGAAGGGAGCTTCGGAAATGATTGAGATAGGAAAGATCATGAAAGCCCAGAAGATCCGCTTTAATAAGAGACTGAAGGATCTCTTTCCGTTGCGGAAGTTCCCGGAAAATTTCCGAACTCGGGAAAGGGATGTGAAGGAAAAAACCGACGCGAAGTTTCGGATTTTTTTTCTTGAGCACTCCCGGTACCAGCATCAATTGAAAGTCATGGACCCAGATGGTGTCGCCATCTTTTGATTCTTTCAGAATCGCTTCAGCGACGAGGAGGTTCACCTGGCAGTAACTTCTCCAGCCTTTTTCTGAATGCATGACGAGAGACCTCTCATAATGAAAGAGAGGCCAGATAACATTGTTACTATATTCGTTATAATAGTGATGATAGAGATCTTTCGGCACGACAATCGGATGACACGCAAGGTTTCCGGCAGGCGTCTGACGTGCCTTTTCAATTAACTCACCCGCTATGTCATCAGTGAGAATTCCCATCCACTCAAACGCACATCCCACAACAGTTGCATCAAGTCCCTTGATAGCCGAGACTAATCCGCCTGAACTGGATTTGAAGTTATTAATGTTTTCATCATATGTAACTGGTAGTCGATTGCTGACAAGAAGACATCGGGACATCATGTTCCTCCGTGATTGAATCACGACGGATATTAATCTAAACTCACTCCATGACAAAGGCTCATCGCTACAACCTTGGTATCACCGGAAATTGTCACTACCTCGCGTACGTCGCTGCGGATTCGGGAGTCGACTGGCTTTGCTGGCCCTACATGGATTCGAGTTTTATTTTTGGTTCTCTCCTTGATGATGAAAAAGGGGGAACCTTTAAAATTTGTCCGCAGACCAGTTTTACGACGAAGCAGAAGTACGTCGAAAACACGGCGATCATCACCACGAGCTTCATCTGCGAAGACGGATCGTTTGAAGTGATCGACTTCGCTCCGCGATTTATCTATCACGACCGCTTTCACAAACCTCTGCAGTTCTTTCGGAAGATCAAACGGATTAAAGGTCAGCCACGGGTGAAGATCATCTGTGAGCCAAGAGGATATTACGGTGAAACAAAACCGGACGCCTTCGTCGGGAGTAATCACATCAACTACCGGAACCTGCATTTTCCGGTGAGGCTCACCACGAACGCATCGAAATCCTACATCGTTGAGAAAAGAGACTTTAACCTGACCGAAGATCTGTATCTCGTCCTCTCCGGTGGTGAACCCTTCGAGTCTCCGCTTCAGGAAACGTTCGAGGAATTCTATTACAAGACGATGGAATACTGGCGCGGCTGGGTAAAAGAAACTTACATACCGCCGACGTTCCAGAGAGAAGTCATCCGTTCAGCGATTACGATCAAGCTTCATCAGTTTGAAGACACGGGTGCCATCATCGCCAGCGGAACAACTTCGCTCCCCGAATATCCGGGATCCGGAAGGAACTGGGACTATCGTTACTGCTGGCTGCGCGATTCTTATTTTTCTCTGGGTGCCATGAACTCGCTCGGGCACTTCGAAGAAGCCGAGAAGTATCT
>CANGAC010000121.1 GCA_947451425.1 Bacteriovoracaceae bacterium
AGGGTGTTCTCACTGCGGTTTATGACAATGGTAAGTCGGTCGATCTCGGCCAGGTGGCTGTAGCGAAATTCGAGAACAACGAAGGTCTCTTCAAGACTGGTAAGAACCTCTTCAAAGAAACCCGTAAATCAGGCCAGGCTGCCGTTGGTAAGCCAGGGAATGATGGTCGCGGTGACATTCTTTCGAAGTCGATCGAGATGTCGAACGTAGATATTGCTAACGAGTTCGTAAACCTGATGGGTGCCCAGAGAAACTTCCAGGCCAACACCAGAACGATCACGACGGCAGATCAGATGCTCCAGGAAGTTCTGAACATCAAGCGCTAATAGCGGCTTGAGACTCTCTCCCTAGATTTAAATAAACTCCAGTAAGGGACACCGTAAGGTGTCCCTTATTTTTATGTGTCTGTCTTGAGCACGGCCATCACACCGTAGTGATCGGAAATGTTCGTGAGCCCATCTTTGTCTTCCCGACCTCCGCAACGAAGCGGATACTTCTTCTTGAAGACAATCTCATGTCTTAAGACTTCCATCTCTTCCTGAACAAAAATATGATCGAGAGTCGAATCGGTCTGGTCCCAACCGATGTAACCGTTTTTCCATTCGTTCACGATTCTGAGGAGGAGCGGAGGTCTGCTTACTAATGTGTTGTTCGTATCATCCCAGGTAATGCCGACGGATTCGAGGAGTCGCATGTTCTGGTTTCTCATGAGAGGCATGATGCCGTTTTCCCAGATGCTTCCAACAGCATCAAATTTCGTCACTTTGAATCCCATATCCGGGCCAGCGTTGAAATCTCCACCAGTCACGAAGTAAGTGGATTTGGGCTTTAATACTTCAATCGCCTGACCGAGCTCTTCGAAGTGGCGGCGATGCTCAT
The DNA here is from genome assembly GCA_947451425.1 of Bacteriovoracaceae bacterium. Classification (GTDB taxonomy): domain Bacteria; phylum Bdellovibrionota; class Bacteriovoracia; order Bacteriovoracales; family Bacteriovoracaceae; genus Peredibacter. The sequence continues at coordinate 880 of CANGAC010000121.1, forward strand.
CGCTGAAGCCAGTGGCATCACTATAACCAGTGTGAGTATTGATCACGCCGAAAGTTTTCCCATTTCCCAGATCGAGCTGGGCATAAGTTATGCCTTTCTCAGCATACTTATCAGACGAGAAGGCGGTGAATTTCGCTTCAAGGACAGGGATGTTGGTAACGATCAGGTCTCCGCGATTTTTTACGAATTTGTGTTCCATCGGAAAGATAGTAAATCCTCTTTCGAGAGCAGCTTTTTTCATCGCTTCAAAAGTCCGCTTGGTCCAGGATTCCTGAATCATAAGAACAAAATTCTTAGCAGCGTAGATCGGTGATGCGGTGTCTTTGAAAATCGCTTCCATCTGGAGCGGCACTCTTCTTTTCGTGCAGGCGACGAGATCGAGACCATTCTTCTTCAACTGGGCCATGTTGTATGTCACGACGGACACATCTGCATAAAGCGCGTGAGTTGAGAGAATGATGATGAGGGCGAGAATGAACTTCATAAAGAAAAAGCTTCCTTTGAGGGAAGCTTATCGCGGTTAAGAGTTGTCAGTGGGGTCTTTGAAAAGATGAACAAGGGTGTCTAGTGTTTAGACACCCTCTTTTTGTCTATTCCTGCGAGTCTTTCATAGCTCCCGAGCGGTGGTTAAAGTTAACTTCACAGCTATACTTATCCTGCTCGCCGGCCTTGTCGCTTACGATGTGCTTACATTCGATGCCATCGCCGTGGCCTTCTTTCTTATTCGATTCAGAAGACTTCCCGCCAATGCGCTCTTCAGGGACTTCCATCACAGAGTAGAGGGCCTTAGCGTCCATTCCTTCAACCTTGATTTTACCCTTTCTGCCGAACATGCGAAGTTCGAGATTATCACCATTGTACGGAAGGATGATTCTTGGGGCCTTATCGAACTCTGAAGTCTTGATGTTTTCTGTGACGACGCCATTCTTGTAATCGATATAGATCCAGCAGTTATCAGCCCGGCACATGACGTGCTTTCCGACTTTCGCTTCGAGGTCTCCGTTTAATTTTTCTGAGTTCAGACGGATGGTCATAAGCGCAAGGTGCTTGTGAAGTTTCTCAGCATCTTTTCCTTTAATACGGATCATCCCGAGGTGACGGGAAGAGTTGTGATTGAGAACGACGTTTTCGCCATTGTAATTTCTCTCGAGTTCAAACGGACCGTCAGTCTGTTCCTGGGTGTTCCCTGAATTCAAAGGATCCGCAATATCCACTATAGGGCGGGGATCATTCACCGGGTTTGGTCCACTGGAATTCTTCGAAGACGATGAGTGCTTTGAGCACGCAAAGACTAAGACTAAAAGTAGTAAGCTTACATGTTTCATAGTTTCTCCGTTTTACGAAGGCGACTATATCAAGGATTTGGAAGGGAATTTGGGAGCGTGTAATTATTATAGGAAATTAGAAATGAAGAAGACAAATCACCCGTTATTACCAATGGCCTCAACCGGACATGCGGCCATCGCATTTTCAGCTTCCTTCACTTCTTCCGGAGTTTTCGGCTGAAGAGCAACGAAGGCGTGGCCGGCTTCATCGTTCATGAAGAAGAATTTCGGCGCTTCAATACAGCACGCTAGGCAGGCAATACATTGATCATCAACGTAATAGGTACCTGGGACATTGTCTTTGTAGGCTTGCTTCTTGTCGGCCATCTTCATCACCCCAAAAAAAAAGGCTCCTTGCGGAGCCTTCGTTTTACAGTAATGCGCGGTTTGTGACAACCTTCGCTTTATCTCCCATCGCTTTTAGCAAATGGTCGCGAAGTTTTCTCGAGTAGGCCTGAGTCTGGGCCCCGACTTCGGTCTTCAGCTCTTCTGCGAGCTTGGCCTCATCCTTGGACTGACCTTTTTTCACTACTTTCACGAGATAGATGGTTCCTGGATTTCCCAGATTGATTACCTGACCCGGCTGAGCAGTGAAAACTTTCTCAGATTCGAGTGGGGCAAGGGTTGATCCCGAGATCGACTGATCATACTGGTTTACTTCGAGGTCCTTGAAGAGCTGGCCATCCACTTTCTTCGTGAAGGCTTCGATCTCTGCGATGTTTCCGGAAGCAAGAGCGGCCGTGAGTTTTTCTTCCTCAGACTTTAAGAGCTTGTCGAGATCCTGTGCTTTTGTCTTCTGAAGAGCAAGGCGGGCGAGTTCTTCTTTCACAGAATCAAGAGTGCGGCTTTCGGCTGCTTTTTTATCCTGAACATAAATGATGTGATAACCGAACTGAGTTTTCACTGGCTGAGAGATTTCTCCCGGCTTCATCGAGAAAGCGACTTTCTCGAATTCCGGAACCATTCTTCCTGCTGAGAACCAACCGAGGTCTCCGCCATTGCCTTTCCCTGTTGGATCCTGCGTTTCTTTCTTCGCTGTATCAGCAAAGTTTTTTGCATTCACTTTGGCATGGATCGCTTTCACTTTCTCAAGCGCCTTGGCATCGTCACCCGTAATGAGGATATGGCTGGCCTTCACTTCTTCCGCTTTGTTGTAGCGGGAAGCATTTTCTGTGTAAGCATCATCGAGGGCTTTCTTGTTGGCAGCATTGTTCACGTAATCTTTGATTTCCTGCTCAGAAACAGAAACCAGCGGAGCAAGCGACTGGCGGGAAACTTTCACGCCCTGAATTGTGAGAACGTTATTTTTAAATTTCATCACGTCACGAACATGATTTTCTGAAACGAGTGACGTCGAGAAGAGCTCTTCGACTTTTTTCTGTTTCATGTCGTTTCTCACCAGTTCTTCAAACTGGGCAGGAACGTAGCCATTGGCTTGTAGTGCGTTGCGATAGAGGTTTACATCGAACTGGTTATTGGTCTTGAAATAGGTCATGTTCCGGATTTCGTTTTTCACTTCATCCAATGACACAACGAATCCCATTTTGTCGGCCGTGTTCAGGATCAGTTTGAGCTGAATCAGACTGTTCAGGACGGAATCTTTGATCCCCATCTGTTCCATCTGTTTCTCGGTCATGCCGTTTCCGCCCATCATCTGGTTAAAGAATTCCACCTGGCGTGAAAGCGCCGTACGGTATTCCTTTGTAGAGATCGGAGTTCCGTCTACGCTTGCTACGTGCTTAGAGCTTCCCATAGAGAAGTTGTCATAGTTCGAGAAGAGGAAGCTGGCGATGATGATCAGGAAGATGAACATCAGAATGAAGTACGACATCTTGTTTGCAATGGTCTGTTTCATGCGGGTCCTTGGAGGTGTAAAGTGCAAGTCATTTTATCGGGAGTCTCCCTCTACGGTCAAAGACTTTCCCCACTGATTTTGCTTTTCCTGAAAGGTGCTTTTGGATACTCTTTGGGGATAGAAATAAACCAGGGTCCCCTACTTGAAACTAATCCAAGAGTCTTCAAAGACCAAAATTGTCAATAATGTCATCGTGGCGATCCTCGCCATTTATGGCATTTCGCAAAAAAACTTCAATCTCGATGAGCCGACTCTCTTCACACAGGTCGTAACCGAAGTTCTCTCTCCTGTTCAGGAGGGTCTCGCGAATTCCAAGAAGAGCGTTTCTTCCCTTTGGGAAAACTACCTTCTCATTGTGAACACGTCGAAAGAGAACAGCGTCCTCAAAAAGCAGATTTCGCGGCTTGAGAGTGATCTCACCAATATGGATGAAGTGCGGAAGGAAAATCTCCGCCTGAAACAACTCTTAAGTTTCTCTGATGGACTTTCTCCGCAGAGGGTTCTCGCTCAGGTTGTCGGTTGGGATTCTGCCAACGAGTTTAAAGTCATTCGTCTCAACAAGGGAACGAATCACGGAATTAAAGTCATGTCTCCGGTCATCACGGATCAGGGGCTGGTGGGCTACGTCTACCGCGCGACTCCTAATTACTCTGACGTTCTCACGATTCTTGATCAGAACAACAGAGTGGATGTCGTGGTCGAAAGAACCCGCACGCACGGAATTGTCGAAGGTGTGATGAACTTCAAATGCTCGCTCAAATACGTCATGAGAAACGAACCGGTAGAAGTGGGGGACAAGCTCATTACTGCAGGGGTTGGCGGCATTTATCCGAAAGGTGTCAAAGTCGGGATGATCACCGATATCCGCAAGGAAAATTTCGGAATGACTCTCTCTATCGAAGTTGTTCCTTCAGTTGATTTCGATAAGCTCGAAGAAGTTCTCGTTCTCCTTCCGGTTGAAGAACCGGCAACTACGGCTTCTGTCTCAGTTCAGCCAACAGTGGAGGCGAAACCATGAAGCCTAGATTTTCCCAGATGATCATCTCCTTTGCGATCACTCTCGCTCTCCTGGTGGGATTTGAAATTATCACGGCAACCATCCTTCCGGCCCTCGGGTGGAAAGAGTATCGCCTCACATTCAATGTTCTTATCATTCTCTTCCTTGCCATCCGTCTCGAGTCACCGTTTGTTCCCTGGATGATCCTGGGTCTTCAGATTGTTCACTCGATTTTTTCGGTGGAGGGGTACGCCCTCGGAACTCTCGCCGGAATAATCGTGATGATTTCTGCCAATTACTTAAAAGAGCTTCTCCATTTAACGACGGCCTTCATGACGATGCTCATTGTTCAGTTCTTCCAGGTGATCTGGTTTGTGACTGTCTCTGTGGTCATCTGTCTCAAGGTCAGTGACTTTTCAAAGTTCGGCATGATCGTCTGGAGCTTTATTCCCGGATCCATTCTTCTTTCTATCTTTGCGCCCTTACTCTTCTGGTTACTCGGAAATATCTGGCGCGTGTCCTCTGACTCCGGTCATCGCGGGGTTGAAATCTAATGTTCGGTGAAGAAGAACTCGTCAAGATACACAAAGACCGCGCCACGCTGATTTCGTACATCATTACAGCAGCGTTTGGTCTCGTTCTATCGCGCTTATGGTACCTTCAGGTCTATAAGGGCGAAACGCTCCATAACTATTCGATTCAGAACCGTCTTCGTAAGGAAGTTGTGTGGGCCCCGCGCGGACTCATCTACTCCCGCGATGATCAGCTTCTGGTGGATAACATTCCCCGCTTCGATACGATCCTTACTCCGCAGTTCCTGATTGAGCGCGAAGTGACTTTGAAAAAGCTCGCCGGAATTCTCGGGATGGAAGTTTCTTCGATCGAGGCAACTCTCAAGAAGAATTCTAATCAGGCGACTTATCGACCGATCATCATCAAGAAAAACATTTCCTTTGAAGAACTTGCAAAAATTGAATCTCAGAACGCCGAACTTCCGGGTGTCTCTGTTGATACGTTCATTTCGCGTGAGTATCGCGATAAGGAAGTCGGCGCCCATCTTCTCGGATACATCTCAGAAATTTCCCAGATCCAGCTTCCGAAACTTCGCGAGCGTGATCGCATGGATTACCGCTTAGGTGACTTCATCGGACAATTCGGGATTGAAGAGCAACTCGATCGCTATCTTCGTGGTGAAAACGGGCACGAGTTCGTGGAAGTGGATGCCCGCGGAAGAAGAAAACGCTACATCAACACCGATAACCTCTTTAAAGGTATCGAAGACGAGAAGCCGCTTTCGGGAATGAACGTCAAGCTCACGATCGATCGCGATATGCAGAATGCCGCTTACGAAGCTCTCGAAGGGCGAGTGGGTGGTGTGATCTCGATTGATGTGGAGACGGGCCAGGTCCTGGCGATGGTTTCGCGTCCGAGCTTTGATCCTTCGCAGTTTTCCCGCGGACTATCTCCGGAATACTGGCGCTCTCTTGTGAACAATAAGCAGCATCCTCTTCGAGACAGAAATATTCAGGAACACTTTTCTCCGGGATCAACGTTCAAAGCGATCACCGGTATTGCGGCCTTTGAAACGGGCTCGGTGGATGAGCGTTTCGAAGTGAATTGCGGAGGATCGTTCCGCCTCGGTAACCGTGTTTATCACTGCTGGAAAAAAGAAGGCCATGGTGCCACTTCCATCGTGAAGGCCGTGCGGGAATCCTGTAACGTTTATTTCCAGAAAGCCGCGATGAGAATGGACATTGATGACATCGCCAAGGCCGCTCAGGATTTTGGTCTTGGATCGCGTACGGGTATTTCGCTTCCTCGCGAAGTCGGAGGAAATATCCCGACGAAAGAATGGAAGAGAAAGCGCTTCGGCCAGGAATGGCAACCGGGTGAGACACTCTCGTGTGCCATCGGTCAGTCTTACGTATTAGCTTCGACGATCCAGCTCGCGACGGCCTATGCGGCGATTGCCAACGGCGGAAAGATTTTCAGACCCTATGTCGTGAAGGATATTTACGACACTCAGGGTGAGCTTGTGAAAACGTTCACTCCGGAACTTCTCCACGAAACCAAGATGAAAAATCCTAAGACCCTGGCACTTATCCGCGAAGGTCTCTTTCAGGTGATGAACAATCCGAAAGGAACGGCGTTCGCCAGGCGTGGTCCCGGGATCATGATGGCCGGGAAGACCGGTACATCTCAGGTTCGCTCTGCTTCTGCGGATAAGGTTTATCAGAAATGCGATCTCATGGATTACGAATCCCGCCACCACGGACTCTTCGTGGGCTTTGCTCCTTATGATAATCCGAAAATTGCTACCGCCGTTATTATCGAGCATGGATGTTCCGGATCAGGGGCAGCCGCTCCGGTGGCAGAAAAAGTTGTTACTCAATACATGAAAAAATATCAGCCTGAGATGTACCTCGCGAATCTTGAAAAAGACAAAGCGATCAAGGACAACTGGGTACAGAGTCTGAAAGCTACGGCACCTGCAAAACCTAAGGTCCAGGAAACGCCACCGGATGCGGCGGAGTAAAAAATGAATCAGACAATTCTACAATTTCTCAAGCGCTACGACTTCAGCTTCATCGGCTCGATGACGGCGATTTTCATCGTGGGTGTTCTGAATCTTTATTCGGCGACTCACTCTCAGAGTCATGAAGGCATCGACACTTTATACAAGTCTCAGATTGTCTGGTTTCTGGTCGCAACGGGTGTGGCGATCCTGATCAGTTTCCTGAATCCGAAAACGATTGAGCGTTTTGCCTATGTCGCTTACATCGGGACCCTATTTCTCGTTTTCCTGGTTCTTCTCATGGGGAAAGTCGGAATGGGGGCGCAGCGCTGGCTGATTCTGGGGCCCGTCCGCATGCAGCCATCGGAGTTCATGAAAATGGGACTCGTCCTTGCGCTGGCGAGATTTTTCACGAAAGTTTATCCGGAAAGAGAGCTCGGATTTAAGGAACTTATTTTTCCGGGTCTCATCACGATGATTCCGGCCGTTCTCGTTATCGTTCAGCCCGATCTCGGGACAGGGATGCTTCTTCTCTTTATCTTTGCCATGATGATTTTTTACAAGCGTCTCAAATGGCGCACCATCATGACCCTGGGGATTATCTCCGTGGTCTCGGGTGTTCTCATGTATAACTTCGGTCTCAAGGAATATCAGAGGAAGCGGATTCACACGTTCATTGACCCTTACGAAGATGCCAAGGGCTCGGGGTACAATGCCATTCAGTCTGAGATTGCCATCGGATCCGGACGACTTTTTGGGAAGGGATTCAAGAATTCTTCCCAGGCTTCACTTAACTATCTTCCAGAAAATCACACCGATTTCGTGTTCGCGATTTTTAATGAAGAGCACGGCTTCTTCGGTTCGGTGTTCCTGATCATTCTCTATCTGGTCTTCTTCATGAGGTTGGTCTGGCTGGCCAGTTCGGTGCAGAGGTTCTTCGACTCTGTCCTTGTGGTCGGGATCATGTCGATCTTTTTCTGGCACGCCTTCATTAACATGTCGATGGTGTCGGGACTTCTTCCTATTGTGGGTATTCCCCTTCCGCTTATGAGTTATGGGGGATCTTCCATGCTCACATTCGGCGTTGGTGTGGGGATCGCAACTTCCATTTCCAATACCCGAAACTTCTTCAACTAAAAAAAAGGGGAGCTTTCGCTCCCCTGAGAATTTATGGATGCGGAGGATTTCCGTCGTGATCGTTACCGGTCACGTGGTTCCACCAATCGCGGATCCTTGAACCCACGTCATTGTCATCATCACTGTCATCTGTGGGAGCTGGTGTTGATGTCGGAGATGGAGTGGGGTTCGGATTCACATCCGGTGTGGGTCTCGGTGTTGGAGCATCGACACGATCGTTCGGTTCATCACCCGAACTTACAACCGGCGTTTCAGATTCATCACTCACGACATCGTTTGACTTAAAGAAGACCCCGCAGGCCACCGGGAGTGAGCGAAGTTTTGAAAGTCCGTAGTAACTGGAAACCGAATCCGGGATATTGTAGTCCTCAGTGGCCCCCTGGATGAGAATGACTTTCCCAAGGAAAGTGAACCCAGTGTTCTCACCGAGCTTCATCACACGGTCGTGAGTGTTTTCATCCGGAGATTTGAGATCTTCGAAGAAGCGGGAGAAGCTTGCGGTTCTCTTGTA
>CANGAC010000122.1 GCA_947451425.1 Bacteriovoracaceae bacterium
TCTGAAATGTACTTCAGAGGAACTCTTTCCTCGTAGGAAAGACCAAGAATCTTATCCATCGTGAAACTGACTTCTGTTTTCACAAGTCCCGCATTCTTTCCGGCGCCGGCCTGTCGATGATCATCGAACATGTAGACCTGCTGATCATAAAGATACTTCGTCTTCATGCTCACAGGCCCCCAGTTAAAGAGGTTCCAGTTTACATAGGGCTGAACCGAAACCCGGTCAGCGTTCCTTAAGAATGGATTGTCGAGCTGGTCCACCTGACGGAAGCGACTAAAAGAGCTATCGATCCCGGTAGAGATATGCTGAAGCATCGGCGTGCGTGACTGATAAAGAGAAACGGGAACAGTGGAAAAAGAAACTCTCGGCATCATCTGAACATATGAGCGATCAAATCCGGTGGGATCAGAAAATAACTGGTTCTGGCCATACTGACCTTCGGCACCGAGATGGAAAGTGTCCCGTCTCCAGTCCGCTTTTCCGTTGAAGCCCAGGTCACTTCCGATGATCTTTGTATCCGTAAAAGCGGCATAGTCACGGACGACATCAAGGTCGCGGGCACCCGTGAAGCGGAAGTGCGATCCGAGGTTCGGAGTCCACTGCGTGTGAGTTTCTACTTCAGAGAAATGCCGGAAGAAATTTGTCCCGGACGGAGCGTGATTGGACTTCAGTGGTTCGTAGATGGAATCGTTCAGGATGCGGGAGTTGAAATCCATCCAGCTCTGGTCGCGGAATCGCTGCCGATACTGGAGATCGGTTCCGTATCCGCGCTTACCCCAGAAAGAGGGAGTGACCGTCGCATCTTTGTAGTCATCAATCGCCCAGAACACTGGTTGCTGAACACCAATCCCCTCACCCGCACGCGAGATGGGAGTGAACATGAGCATCCCGGTTTTTCTCTTGGTCAGAATCGGCAGCACGATGTACGGCAAATAAATGACGTTCACACCTTTCACTTTAAACAGACCATTCCTGATCTCGACAAACTTTCCGACGTGAACCCGGATGGTTTGTCCGTAGACAGACCAGGATTCTGCGCAATCCTTGCAGGTCGTGAACTCGGCATTGTTCGTAAGATATTCGTTTTCGTTGATCCGGATGAGTTCGTTGGCAACGAGATTAAAGTCGGAAGTCAGGATCCGGGCGTTTTTAATGACGGCCTGACCGGTGGTGATGTTGTACTCGAGATGCGATCCATAGAGAGTCATGTCCTTCGTAATCACGCGGACGTTCCCCTCGATCTTCACCATCATCGTTTCCTGATCCAGGCTTGCGAGTTCGCCGTAGATCGTATCTTTCTGGCTGATGATGATGACGTTTCCGACGGCCTCGAAATACTTCCCGTTATTTTTCCGGTAGGCCTTGTCTGAGAAAATAGAGAGCTTGTCACCGAAAGTGAGCTGCGGATTATCGGCCGCGAAGGAGGGACTTAACGTGACCCATGAAATAATAAGAGCCAGTGACCAGAGTCCTGACTTTTTCATTATTCCCGATAAGGTCCTGAGGATCATCAACAAACTTAATTCCTTCTAAGCCTGAGAGCTCTTTCATCATCACGGGATCGGCCGCTTTTTGATGAGGAAACCCGGTCACTATAACTTCACCCAGCCCGGAAGCTTTCAGCATCTTCAGCATGGCCCGAAGATCCCGTGGTTCCCGTCGGGAAAAGGCCACAAGGACTGCATCATAGGGAGGTCTTCCGAAATTATAGTTCCCGCTCTGTAAAAATTGAATAAGTTTTCGCATTCCATCCACGTTGTGGGAGCCATAAAAAATCCATTCTCCCCGCTCACGACTCACTTCTCCCCGATGTTCGAGAAATTCCCTGGTAGGAATAAACTTTTTAAGCTCCGAATGTGGTTTTCCCTCGAGGAAAAGAAATGCGGCACGCGCCAAAAGCTGGTTGCGAAAAGAAAACTCAAAAAATCTCCCGGCCCACTCCTTCTCAAGGTCAATCCACTCTGCCCCTATCGCCTTCACGATCTCACTGGTTTTCTCCTGGAGATACACACTGGAGAAATACGTCATGAGCTGAGTTTTTTTCCTGAGAAGAGCGAGCTTCTCGCGAAGGATCAGGTCATAGCGATTTCCCAGGAATTCCTGGTGATCACGGGCAATGGACGGAACAAGTAAGAGGTCAGCATCGAAGACATTCACAGCATCGAGCCTTCCTCCCAGCCCTACTTCCAGCAGCAGGAGTTCGGGATTTTTTTTCCGCGCCCAAAGGCAGAACACATGAAAAAGAAATTCGTAGAATGAGAGCGAGTATTTATTTTCCTGAACTTTTTGATGAGCTTCTTCCACCAGAGATTTCAGTTCTTCTTCAGAAATCTCTCCGTTCTCATCGCGGAACCTTTCCGTGATCCTTTCAATGTGAGGAGACATCCAGGTGCAGTGACTTCGATGCGCCAGAGAACGGGACAACCACAATGTGGTCTCACCTTTTCCGTTGGTTCCCGCGATCGTGAGTATTTTTTTCTGGTTGAGTTCTGGGAGAAGATCTTTCAGGGCCTCCCGCATGCGCGAAAGCCCTGTGTCCCGTTTCATTTCCTCCCGTCCATAGTGGGCAATGAGCCACTCAGTAAGAGAGGAATTCATATCAGGCAGTGAACATGGTCATGAAGAATGAAAGTTCTTTCTTGAGATCCCTGCGATGAATGATCCGGTCAATGAAGCCGTGATCTTTCAGAAATTCCGAGCGCTGAAATCCTTCGGGAAGAGTCTGGCGGATGGATTGCTCAATCACTCGCGGACCGGCAAAACCGATGAGAGCTTTTGGTTCCGTAATGTTGATATCTCCCTGCATGGAGAAACTTGCGGCACATCCCCCAGTCGTGGGATCAGTGAGAAGAGAAATATAAGGAATATTCGCGGCCTTCAGGCGCGAGCGTGAAGCAGAAGTTTTCGCCAGCTGCATGAGCGAGAGAATCCCTTCCTGCATGCGGGCCCCGCCAGAGCAGGAAACAACAATCACGGGAATTTTTTTCTCGTAACCGATGTCCATCGCGAGGGCAATTTTCTCTCCGGTCACAACACCCATCGATCCCCCCATGAAGCGGAAATCCATGACGGCAAGAGCAACTGGTTTCCCTTCAATCGTGGCCGTTCCGCAGACTGTGGAGTCTTTAATTCCGGTGGTCTTGATGGCGGCCTGAAGACGGGCGACATACGGCATCTTGTCCTGAAACTGGAGCGGGTTATTGGAAATGAGATCGGGACTGATTTCTTCAAAGCTGTTTTCGTCCGTCATCACGGCAATCCGCTCGTACGCAGAAATCCGGTAGTGGTAATCGCAAAGTGGACAGACGTTCATGTTCTCTTCAAGCTTTTCAGACTGAAGAATTTCTCCGCACTGATTACACTTCTTCCAGAGACCCACGGGCGTATTGGAAGCGATCTTTTTGACGTTTTTGAGCTTCGGGTTCTTAACCTGATGAAACCAACCCATGACTTAACCATCCTGAAATTTTTTTTCCATTCTAGACAACGCACCCCCGTTTGAGAAGGGAAATGCCAGCATTTAGAGGCTCACGAGACAGGATTTAGCAGTGGCGGCATGCAGCTAAACACCTGATATCAATGATGTCCTTAAGGGAGTCCGAGGACGATTACTGCCCGAGTAGTTTTCTCGCTTATTCTGATCAAGATGAATCCCAAATATGCCGAGAAGTCGATAGGTCAAACTATGTTGAAGACTTTCTTCTTCCTTATTCTCTTTGTGATGTTGAGGCCCGTATCCGCGGCTTCACTCATGACGCACGAACAGTTTGTTCACCTGCCACAATCTGAGCAAAAGCAAATTGTGATCGGAATGATGGAGCTCATCGTAGAAATCGAAGGTCGCTACAAGCACGAAACGAAAACCGCGGGGTTTAGCGCTGAAAGATTCCGGCAGTATTCTCAGATCATGCGGAAACTCTCTTCTTTTCTTATCGAAGATGCTGAAGCTGAAGTGAGACGCCAGCGCTATGGCCAATTCCTCACCGACCTCAGAGGAGTTCTTCGTCAACGTAACAGATGTCTCTACGGCGGTTGGATCTCAACCGTTGGTGGTTCGGAAAATCTTTGTACTCATCCCTCTCAGGCCAGCGCTCCGGAAGTAAGATCAATGTATCAATCTGAAAGAGACTGCACCGGAAGAAACAGTATTTCCTGTAATCCGGCGATCTTCGGATTCAGAAATGTCCAGACGAAAACCCTCTTCTGTGTACCTGCCGGAAGAGTAGGATCGTCCGCCCCTTTTGATTCTGATAACTCTTCCCGTGCTTGTATGCTCAAAGCACTTTCAACAACTGCTGAAGCTGGTACGAGTTCAAGAGAAGATCGTCTGCAGAATATCATCAATGGAATTTCCCTCAATCCGATTGATGCGAACAACACGTTCGCTTTTATGATCAAGACCTGCGCCTGCGCGGCGGACACTCCGGAAATTGCCAATAACTATCACAACTACATGCGGCCTCATCGCACCTGCTATTCCATCCTTCGCATGATGGCCGAGTATCTTCCGAGCTGTCAGACTGCTGGCCAGCGTTTCCTCAATGACAATCAGATGTCATTCCTCAACCACATTAAAACTGCCATTAACGATCAGCAAATGAGACAGACGAATTTCGAAGACGCCTATCGCCCGATCGTCGATCAATTCGTAAGCCGTCCTGATTATCAGGCGATCTGCGGAACGCAGCCTCCTGCTACAATCGTAGTGGGCCCTGCAGCTTGTACGGGAGGTTCAACCAGAGCAACTCCGGAAGCTGACTGTAAATGTGCCGATGGAAGCGTTCCCCCTGCAGGCGGAAATTGTCCCGCTGCGATCGTAACAAGAGGTGGAGCACCAGATCTTCCGACTCCGAGCACGGCCGTCACGTGTACGGGTCCTGCGGAAGTTTTGAATGCCGCCAGGACTGCCTGTGACTGCGGAACAAATTTCGAGAGGATTCCACCGGCCACTGCCTGTGTTGCTAAATGCGACCCGGGTGTCACCAGAAATGCTCAGGGTGTTTGCCCGGCACCTGCAGCACCAGATACGAATCACACGATTACTCTTTCACAAACAGCAATCAATGCAGATAAAGCGACCTTTGAAGCGAAGATAGATAATGGCTCGACCGTTCCGACCGGATATTCGTATAAATGGTACCGCGAAGGAGAAGAGCTGGGAGAACTGGCTTTTGCTCCAGCGACCCGAACAGCCGCAGTAACACCTGGTGTGACAACAACTAACGTTGGCGCCGAAAACAATTCGCCTACGGATCAACCAGCTGCTCCCACTCAACCTGCTGGCCGTCCGAGTCCTCCTCCGGACGCAGATACAGCTGTTGCAGATGCGGACGCTACTCCTGCGGGTCCTCCCGATCCTGGAACTGGTGGCGTGACTGGTTCGAGTTTCTTAGGAAACCAAGCGGAGATAACTGCGCTCGCATCGAATCTCCTGGCGGATGCTCCCAGACATGCAACGAAGGATTATCAGATCTGTATTAGACTGATTAAGCCTGATCGATCGATTGCGAACTTTGACTGTAAGCCTGTCCCTAAGAAAGCAGCGGTCGTTGCTCCGGCAGCACCGAGAGGTAACAGCGGCATGGGCGCACAGATGCCACAGATGGGACTTCCTCCCACTCGCGGCGGAGCAAGTGATGCTGTCTTCCGCGGTATCCGCTAGAAATTAAAAAATTGCCCGTCTTTTTCGAGGATTCTCACGCGGGTGAGATTGTAGGACTTCATTTCTTCCATGATCTGCTCACGGTAGTTCGGCTTAAGATGTGTGAGGATGATCGGAATATCTTTCGGCATCTTCGCTATTTCTTTAGCGAGGGTCTGTGGCGTGTGGTGGTCCGACATGTCAGCGACTTTCTGCATGCTGTTCGGAAAACTCACTTCCGTAAATATCGCCTTGAGATTTCTGAACTTCGAAGCGAGTTCCCAGATTCTTTCGGTTGGTCCGGTGTCGAGAGTAAAAAGAATGGCGACGTTATCTTTCTCGATGATGTATCCCATGGCATCGAGCGGGTGCTTCACCGGCACCGGAGTGATTTCGAATCCCCCAACCCGGAAAGTATGCTCGGGTTCAATCCCATTGATTTTGATCGTCGGTTTTTCCACCGAAGGAAGTTTAGAAAAATCAGGCCAGATAATATCATTCAACAAATGATCAAAAATAATCTGCTTCACCGTGTGATGAGTGTGAACCTGAAACGGAACTGGTTTTAAACCAAAACAGTTATCACAGAGGAACGCGAGATCTTTGATGTGATCGAGGTGACAGTGAGAAATCAGAATGTGATCGATCTGGCATTGGTCTTCAATCGGAAGTGCACCGGCAACAGCACCTGCATCCATCAACAGAATGTCATCGATCAGAAATGAGGTGGTGGAAAAACCGCGGGCCTGGCCCCCGTGTCCTCCAAGGACTTGAATCTTCATCTGACTATTTTAAGGTTTCCCTCACAGAACTCAAAGGAGTTTCCCTAGTCCCTGTTTTGCCTAGTTAAAGAAGAGTAGATCTCCTTAGTTGGCCGATCAAGAATCACGGATAAAAGCTTCGCCAATAATTTCGGCCCGGCCCCTTTCGCCAATATTTCCTGCGCAAACTCAATAAGCTCACGCGAGTTCTGGGCCTTGCCTTCTTCCTTATGAAAAAGCAGCACAAACTCCCCTTTCACCGTGAGTTTCTCACGTTCCGTATCCCAATTGCCGGCCTTGAATCTTAAGACGTCCTGGAACTTTTTCGAAAGTTCCCGGACCAGTGCCACTGCTGATTCAGGTAAGGTTTTTGCGAGATCATCCATCGTGTCTTCAATCCGGGTGGGCGCTTCGAAGAAGATGTGTGTTCCTCCTCCGAGGCCTTCAAAAATCTTCTGCCGTTTCCCTGATTCTCTCGGAAGAAAACCGTGAAACTGGAAAGGGAGAGGCGGCAAACCGGAAAGTTCAAGGGCCATGATGGGAGAGGAAATTCCGGAGAAAGAATCGATCACGATCCCTTTCTCGATCGCCCCGGTCACCAGCGGAAATGCGGGATCAGAAATAATGGGACTTCCCGCTTCCGAAGCCACGTACACGTCCGATGATTCAACCAGTGTGAGAAGTTTTTCAATGTCCCGGTTTTCGCTTTGATCATGAAGGGAGAAGATTTTTTTCCCGGAAACGGAGATGCCCAGATGGTTCAAAAGCTCTTTGAATACCCGAGTATCTTCGGCGGCAAATATTTCCCCTTTCTCTAAGGCCTCGCGAACTCTGGGAGTAAGATCAGAAAGATTCCCGATTGGTGTGTTTAATAGAATGATTTTTCCCACTCTCTCTCCCTATCTCGCTTCATGCTATTCTATAATGGACTGGGCGACACAATACCAAGGAGCTATCCCCATGACAATGAAGGCAAACGTTCTTCGCGACGCTAATGGAAACATTATCGTTCATATGCAAGGGGATTTAAACTACGATCACTCGGCTCCACTGCGTGATGAACTTCAATCGATCGCCCGTCAGAATCCAAATTCCAATATTACGATCGACCTCGGGGCCATCGACTTCGTGGGCTCATCCGGGATCTGTCACTTTGTGGAAACGGTGAAATGGCTCAAGGAAAACCGCAAGGCAAACGTGAATCTTTCCAATGTTAAGCCCGAGTTCCTGAGAATCTTCAAGCTCTTCTCTCTCAATGAAGCAGATTACGTTGCTGAACTCATGAACTTCGATAATGACGAAACCGATTCACTGAACCGTTCATTCGGAAATCGCTCGAACACTTTCGAAAACTAGAATTCGATATTTAAAAGATTAAGCGTGATAGGGGGGAGATTTCCCCCCTTCTTATTTCCGCCGAGTTTCTGATTCATCATTTCGATGCGGTTGAAGAACCCACTTCTGGTTTTCTCTTCGCCTGCCCCGCCACCATCTTCAGAATTGTATTCATCGCCATAGACGTCATTGGAATCTCCATACGGAGAAGCCTTGTCGTCGTAAGACCCTTGTCTTCCCTGAGCGTGAGAAACGAGGACATATGTTCCGAACAGAATACCGGCATAGAGACCAAGTGAGGCACCTTGCGTGACGGCCCGGGTAGTAGTTCCGAAGGCCATAGAGGCAGCTCCGAGCATCGCTCCTCCTGCCGTCCCGTATCCGACGATGGTAAGGAAGGCCTTGGCCTTCACCGGCAACTCAGCGTGAGCGTTTCTCGGGGAAAGAAGAGTCACTGTCAGAACAATGAGGAGAGCGGAAAGAAGTTTTCTCATTCCTTAAGAGTAATGAATGTTTGAGTTTTTTGCAAAAAAATACAAACTCCGGAGTCACTTGGTCGGGATAAATCTCGAAGGATACCCGAAGATTCTGGATAGAAAATTCATCGCCCCGATAATTCTTCGTCGTTGTCCGCGCTCAAGACTCGCGAGACCAACGTCGGAGCTTTTCACCTCCGCGACTTCGATCGTCCACGAAGCTTTCTTCGTCATGCGGACCAGATCGAGTTGCCCCAGATCGCGTTTCCGTAGAAGATCCGGAGAAATGAGAAGCGGAATACCTGTTGAATGAAAATCGACGGACTTTGTTTTCTCGAGCCTAAGCCCCGACGAATTCCCGGACGCCCTTGAACGTTTTCCGATGAATCGGGCTTGGCCCATGGAGGGAAATGGCCTTCCGGTGCGCGGCCGTCGGATAGCCGAAGTGGGAATTGAATCCATACTGGGGATAGAGCTCATGCATCTCTCTCATGAACTCATCGCGCTTCTCTTTGGCAATAATAGAAGCAAGTCCGATGAGAAGAGAACGCGAGTCACCTTTAATCAGGGGAATCTCGTTCCAGGGTGAGGTCTCATTACCCCAGCGGAATTTCATGTGCCCATCGATCAGGACATGGGTCGTGAGATTTTCCGCTTGTGACAGCGCCCGGGCAGCTTCCTTCATTCCGCGAAGTGAGGCGGCGAGAATATTTTCTTCATCGATCACCTGATGGTCCATTTCCCAGGTCACGTAATGAATCAGGACACCCTTGTGAAGAATCCCGGCCGTTTTCCGGAAAGATATTTTTTCCACGCCAAGTTTTGTGAGAACTTCTTTTCTTTTTTCCGGAGAAAGGAGCTTCGAATCCTTGATTCCTTTTGGTCGCAAAAACTTCAGGAGGGCCCGAAGGTCTTCCGCGTTTTCGATTCTCA
>CANGAC010000123.1 GCA_947451425.1 Bacteriovoracaceae bacterium
AGAAGACAATCTTTTTGTGATGATGACGTCATGGCCTTCGAGATCAAAGCGCCGGAGAGATTCGTAAAGGCTTCTCGCCGCGAGTTCCGGGCTGCGGGGCTGATCCCACAGAGCGGGATGCGTGAACGTTTTACCTAAGGCATTTCCGACTTTGTGAGAATCATTTTTCCAGTTGAAATCTTCCGGCACGATCACGAGAGGAATTTTCGGCATGTAATGATGCTTGAGTTGCCCGGGAGCTACCGGGCTTTCTGCGTAAATCACTTCCGCAGAAATACCTTTCTTCAGAAGAATATCTTTCAGCATTTTCGCGGTAAAAAATCCCGGCCGGTAAATTTCCACCACATTGCCTTTCACACCCGCTACGGTGGATTCGATTCCCACCTTGCAGGCGCCGCCATCGAGAACCGGAACAGCGTCACCAAACTCTTCAAAGACATGAGTGGCAGTTGTCGGTGAAGTCTTTCCGAATTTATTGGCACTCGGAGCTGCTACTCCACCCACTTTTTTCAGAAGCTCCAGAGTCAGCGGATGGTCGGGACAGCGAAGGCCCACCGAAGCGAGCCCCGATGTGATGAGCGGATCTACCGCATCGGTTTTATCTGCGATGAGTGTCAGGGGCCCGGGCCACGCAGCACAGGCCAGCGCCTCGTGAATCGGAGTCCAGTTCGTCGTAAAAGTTTTCGCCGTTTCAATATCCGGGATGTGGACAATCAGAGGATCAAAGAAGGGCCGCTCTTTCGTAGAGAAAATCTTTTGAAGCCCTTCAGGTGAGGCGACCCAGCCACCTAAACCATAGACGGTTTCAGTAGGTATCGCCACGACGCCGCCGGCTTTCAGGACCTCAACTGCCGAAAATAAGTTAACCAAGTTCACTATTTTTCTCCGATACCTTAGAAATATCTTCTTAAGTATCCCTTGTCCATTAAGGTCATAATAATAATAAATTTTGAGCTTCTCTCCCCACGAGGGGACGATCTTTGCGGAAAGTGACTTCGGGGAAGGAAGTACGTTTTCCCTCAGTCTTCCCCGGAAAAATCCTAAAGCTCGCCCGGTGTAATGCTGGCCGGGCTTCGGCTGTTACTGGCACGAAGGAAATTGTCGATCACACCATTTCCACGGAACTGACCGTTGGCAAACGGAATCGAGCGGATCACACCGTCAGCAAATTTCCCGGAAAGTCTTCCCGAGATAAATGTGTTCTCCATCCCGAAGAGATTGTTAAGCGCAGTGATGTTCTCTGTCGTTTTATAATACTGCGTGAGGAAGTCTTTGAACTTCCGGAGTGACGGCGCCTTGAAGTTCGCAGCATAGTCTTCTCTGAAAGACAGATAATTCAGTCCCACTTTCTTCACACACTTATCTTCATCACTGTCCGGCGTACTCTTCAGGAGCTTCGCGCGGGTTGCTTCTGCGCTCCATTCTTTCAGGAGTTTTGACTTACAAACTCCCACGATACTTCCAAAGACACTGTCTGGTGAGAGGGCCACGAAGTAGAGGAATCCGGCCTTCTCGACCTTGAGATCTGATTCCACACGAACCGGACCTTTCACATCACCGTTTTTAATTCTTGTGAGCCAGTCTTTCGGAAGAGTGGTGAACTCATCCACAAACCAGAGGACATCCGACTTGTATTGTTTTTCATGCCACTTGCTGATCCCGAAAGCTTCATAGCTCTGGGAGATGGAGAAGGAGAATTTCTCCTCACTCGCAACCCGGATGATATCCTGGTTCGTTGACTGTGGATGGGAGTCTTCGTACTGAAGAGTCACGTTCTTCGAATAGATCGCCACGTTCTTCGTTCCCATTGGGAGCTTCAGAAGCTTATAAATGATGGCGGTCAGAAAGCGCGACAGAAGGTTCTGCACAAAGCGCACGTTGGTCGCGTAGTTCTTGTAGAACGTGAAGACTTTCGCGTCTTTAATAATACGCTTCTGCTCCGTTTTATTCTTGGTGATTTTTCCCCAGAGAAGGACAGAACCGTAAGTTTCAATGGCGGCCGTTGTCACTTCATCGAGGCGGACGATGAACGGTTCAAGGTGCTTCACTTCACGTCTTCCGCGAAGGATGCCTTTCCATTCCGCAAACTCATCAGCGTTGTTCCGAACGTGAGTGAGGTCGTTACTGTTCATCGACAGGACATAGTTTTTTCCACTCGCGTATTCATAGTTCAGGTCAAAGCGAAGAAGAGTGAACTGAATGAGCTTGAAGAAGTCGAGCTGAAGAGAGGCGGTGGCGCCGACAATGGTCGAGCTTTTGCTCCACACGTTCATCACCATCGCCTGCGCTGATGGGTCAGTATTCTTGAAGGCCTGCATGCTGGTTTCTGCTTCGAAGGCATGCTCCGCAAGTGCTCCTGCCGAAAACGAAAGCCCGTACATCGGAGGAGTCGTGATGAGACCTCCAGCTTTTGCGGTCCAGAGATCCTGGCGTTTGATGATTTCCTTATCTCCCATTTGCGCCACACCCTGGGCATTGAAGATCAGGAAGGGGAGAAAGAGTTTCGCGAAATCAACTGACAGACCAGTCTGATAATCCTTGGCGTAGTGATCGTAGCGGTAAACGCGCTTGAACGTGAGACCGGCGAAGGCACCGATATCAAGTCCGGCATCGACGACGCCCGCTTCTTTTAATTTTTCGAGGAACGTTGTCGCTTCAATTTCAATCGTAAACGTATCCGTCACGAGCCAGATGTCGTTTTCATCTTCGGTGAAAGCATTCGGTGTCACCTGGCGGTCGGCGTACACCTGGACAGTACCGATGGGTTTCTGCCAGCTGAATCCGGCGAAGGTCGAAGTCCCTAAATTGAACTGACGGTTGATGCGATCAAGCTGGGTCACTTCCTCGAGCCCGATTCTTTGGTGCGAAGCTTCGAGCTGCGCGCGGATCTGTTCGTAGAGAAGGGACTCTTCGCCGTCGGCGGGTGGAAATGGTGAGAGACCTTTCTGCACCGGAGCGGTTGCGGCCTGGTTTCCGAAAATCGCCGCTTTTAATTTCTGCTTGAACGGATCTTCTGCGCTCAACGCACTTCTGTTGAGTGCACCGAGAGTTTTCATTTGCGGTCGGGCAAGGTATTGTTCAAAGGCCGGCGTGAGCTTAATGTGCTTGAAGGTCGGTTGCGCGTTCGCCGTGAAGGCCACGCAAAAGAGGACAAGCATCCATACTGTTTTCATACACACTCCCTGTGTAAGACAGACCATAAGTCGTGATATACCTCTTTCGGACTTTCGCTTGGGAATATTTAACGGATTAAGCTGTGGATATCGTAAGGGAGAGCCTCGAATACAGTGACTTAGGCTATAATGTTAATTGAGGAAATTATCATGTCAGACGAAAAATTCAGAAGCTTACTCGACGAATCTTATCAGTGGCCCGATTACTACGAATTCAAGTTCATCATAAAAACGGATGATAGGGAGCAGATCCTGAAGCACCTGGATGCTCACAAATTTACCATCCTCGAGAGACCGTCCGAAAAAGGCAACTATGTCTCGATTTCCGCGCGGAAGCTGATGAAGTCGACGGATGAAGTGATCGAAGTCTACAAATCGATGTCGGGGATTAAAGGTCTCATCTCTCTTTGAAAACTGAAGCTGATCAGGATCTGAAAAAATTGCTCTGGAAGCAGTTCGAGACTGTCGAATCTATTCCGGAAGAACAGCCTTCTCTTTTTAGAAAATTCTTCGACACCAGCGACACGCTGGGTGTGATCACGGTCGTAATTCTGGGAATTGTTTTCACCAGTGCCTGTGTTCTTGCTGTCCGGTCTTTTCTTCGCATCAGGAAGGGAAATCTCAGAATCAAACTCGATTCTTCTGAAGCCTTTTTTTCGACGGAGAAGATTTCCGGGGTGATTGAAATTGAAGTGCGAAGTGCTGTCACGGTCAGTGAGCTAAGGCTGAGGCTCTTCGGAATCCGAACAAATAGTCAGTACCTCCCGGAAGACGATTCTTCAAAATCCTCGCAAGTCAGCTTTCGTGTGATTCACAACGAAGTGACCATCCTGGGACAGAATCTTGACCTCACTCCCCGGGAGAAAAAAATAATCCCTTTTTCTTTTTTCCTTCCTCAGGTGGAGAATTCCCTTCTGGACGTTACTTTGGGAAAGGACACCAGCTGGAGCCTCGAAGCGCAGGCAGAGCTGCCCGGTGTGAACCTCGCCGATACCGTCGGAATCCGGGTGAGAGAGGGCCTCGGGAACAATATCTAATCCTGTCAGCATGAGTCGGGTTATTAGGATTAAAGCTCTCACAACTCTTTAACGATACCAAATACATGAAATATAAAACGGCACTGGTTCTCGCCGGCGGGGCCTTCGGCACGTCGATCGCATTTGTTCTGACTCAGAACTTTGATAAGGTCATTATCAAAGTCCGCTCAAAAGATAATCTCGATGAAATCAATCGCGGTGAGAACACCACTTATCTTCCGGGACAAAAACTTCCCTCATCGATCAAGGCCGTGCTGACGTGGGATGAAGTGGATTTCTCCGACGTCGAACTCGTCGTCTCCGGTCTTCCGATGTCGGCGATTGATTCATTCTGCGCAGATAATAAATCCCAGCTCACGACTCTTTTTGAAAAGGGTGTGCCACTGGTGAGTCTCGCCAAAGGCATTGATCACGAGACACTGAAACTTCCGGATGAGCTTTTCAATTCGCACTTTGATAAATTCAGAAACCAGATCATCTATCTGTCGGGTCCGTCGTTCGCCAAAGAGATCGTTGATAAGCAGATCACCATGGTGACCATCGCGGGCTCTGATCGCGAGAACCTGCTCAAGGTCTGCAACATGATGTCGACGGATTTCTTCAAGCCGTTTCCCACGCTCGACATCAAGGGTGTTCTCCTCGGTGGAGCTTTGAAAAACGTGATCGCCATCGCCGGTGGGATCATGGAAGGCCTTGGCTATAACCACAACACGCGCGCGGCCCTCATCACCAGAGGCATTACTGAAATGCTCCGCTTCGGTGTCAAGTTCGGCGCTCGTCCTGAAACCTTCTATGGACCGTCCGGAATGGGAGATCTCATTCTCACGACGACGGGTGAACTCTCGCGGAATAAATCTTTCGGGATGGAGCTCGCGAAGGGAAGAAAGGCCGAAGAGATCATCGCGAGTTCTAAATCTGTCGTGGAAGGGTACAAGACGGCGAAGGCCGCGTATCTTCTCGCGCAGAAATACAACATCCGCGCGCGGATCTTCTCCGGGCTCTATCACGTTCTCTATGATGGTCTTGATCCGAAGGAAGTTCTGAAGGAACTCATGAAACTTCCACCGCGCTTTGATGATGAAGGCTAATTCAGTAGCTCTGCTCAAGACAGCGGATGATTTTCTGGTAGCTCGCCTCCGGATACTTCGTGGAGAGCTGCGGGAGTATTCCTTTCTTCGTGGATGGCAGGTTCGGGTCCAGAAGGATCCGGACGAACTCATCGGCCACGATGAAAATTTTTGAGAGCGTGTGGAACTCCTCCGAGGTATCGCTCATGAGACTCCACTCCTCGGCGACGGTTCTGGCGTAAAAATTTGCCAGTGGGTGATCCTGAACCTCATGATTGAGATCGCCGAAGAAGGAAACGAAGCTCATGGTTTCGAGGTGTTTTCTCTCGTACCAGTTTTGCTTTCGGAGGATGTAGTGGCACATCGCGATCTGGAGATGACAGCGCTGATACTCAAGGGAGACTTTTCCTGTCGAGACCAGGCGTAGATCATTTGCTATTTCCGTAGACTCAAGCACCATGGAAGCAATCTGAGAAATCGCCGTGCTCGACAGGTGGACTGCTCCGGAGATCAGACCGTCTTTCCGGATCATCTCCTTGGCAAGTGCCTGGGCCTGCGCCTGGACCGAAATCCTCTCATCAGCGCTCAAACTCTCACTCTCGAGATGCCTCACAAGTTCGAAGGCCTGAAGCTCCGTCTCCTGAATTTGAAAATGCTCACTGACGATGCTGACAAACATCGAGACATCGACAGGAAGCGGGAGAAAGAAAACCTCTCCCTGAAGCTCGGGACAATGTCCCAGGACAACGAGGGTGATGGGCAAGGCTTCCTGGCGGATGAACTCGCAGACTTCCAGTGCCCGATCGGCGCGGGAGATGACCAGACTTAGCTCCGGCAAAATCTGGAGAAGCCCGATCGCATCTTCGGTGGAGTTCCGGTGAATCACCTCGAGGCCCAGACTTCGGAGCTTCTCAGAGAGGATAATTTTTAATTCATTGTTTTGTTCAATCAGGAGGATCTGATTCATGGCAAAAAGCATATCAGAGAAAAAGAGACGGAAACCAGCTTGTCCCGAGGGCGGCAAGAATTTGCCAGTGAATATGTTCACGGTGGTCCCAAAAGGATACTGAATGTCGTGCTTTATCCCTGGAGGATCTTCATCGAATGAGTCACACCTTCGCAGACTCTGGCAATTGCATCATCCACCGTAAAGAAATCCGGTTCCGCGAGCGCACTCACAAAACCTGCGACGTCGTTTTCATAACTCAAAGGCGGAAGTCCAGCAGACAGAAGGACTGCATCTGCAATCAGGCGGGCCAGTCTTCCGTTGGCGTCGGAAAAAAAATGCATCGTCACGATCCACTGGTAGAGAACCGAGGCCTGGAGAAGGGCAGAGTCACTGGGAGCGGCAAGCTTCTCCTCGAAGCGTTTCCAGAGAAACGGAAGACTATCAGCTTCCGGATAGTAAGTGTTTCCGCTCTGGACGAACGTTGTCCGGAGCTCACCACGGGATTCGGGGTGGAGGCTTCTGTGAACCTCGCGGATGAAAGTCGTGTCGACAACAAGACCTGAACTCAGGGCCTCGACGAGAAACTGATTGGCGGCTTTCCAGTTATCGATCGCCGGACCCGGAACGTAGGTTTCTTTTAAGAGTGTTGTCGAAGCGAGGAGCCGCGCCTCTGCGAGAGCAGAGAAATTTCCCTGAGAAAAATCTTTCTGGAGAAGAATTGCTTCAAGATTCCGGGCGCGCAAGATGGTTTCGTTTCCTGGATCAACACGAAGTCGATCCAGTGCCAGCGAAGCGATGGGCCCGGGAGAGATCATCAGCGCTTGAACGTCAGCTTCGTCGGAACCTTGATGTCTCCGAATCCGTTGATCGAAATGTTCTGAGGCATAGCGCTGCTATCGACGATCACGAGCGTGTCACCCTGAAGGGTCAGATCTTTCCGTTCCGGAATGCAACCGTACGTGCTCGAGACTTTGAAGAGGTCTGTTTGCCCTTCTTCGAGGGAGCCAAACATCCGCGATCCGATAGCGAGGACCTTCTTCGTCTGATCATCGAGGACTTCGATCGTGATCGAGTCCGGCTGATTTTTCATGTCACACTTGTTGAATCCTGATTCCGTGTTCTTCGTGATCCGCACCGCGAGGAGCACCTGGCGCGTGAAGCCCTGGCCACTGACCGCAGTGAAGGTCGTGGTGCTGATAAAGAGGTTCGTCGACGCTGTTACAGTCGTACGGGGAGTTGCCTGCGCCACCTGGGCGAAAGTCGGGGAGGCCAGAACGAGGGAGGAGAGAAGGGTAATACCCGAGTGAGAGAGTTTCATTGGTAAGTCCTTAAGTTTTAGAGAAAAATTTTCGCGAATCTATCACGAATGCTTATCCGGTCAAGAGACCATGAAATTCTTTCTCATCAGCTGGACTTCATCCAGGAACGTCTTCCCGCGCCGTAAGTGGGTGATCTTCCCCTTGAAAATCATCTCGTGTTAACATCTTCGGATACGAAACTGAGCAAGGAATTCATGAAAGTATTATTCTCACTCTTGCTTCCACTACTGTACATCTCTTCTTCCTCAGGAGCCTCTATGTCCTGGTTTCCGTCCCATGAGTTCGCCCGGCTCGAGATCACGCAGCACCCGTCTCTGGACGCGCCGAAAGTTTCCGCGCATTTTGAAACGGAAGACGCCGCCGCCATAGCACAGATCAAAGGCCGGATCAGCGCCCTTCCGGCAGCCGGGGATAAGATGAAGTCCTTCTCAAAGGATGCGGTGAAAACGACTCTTCAGTTCTTCACCGCCGGGAAAAAAGATGTCACCCAGATTGAGATCTACAATGGACACTTCAAAACTCCCAGCACGGGATTCAACTCTGAGTACTCAGACGCAGAAAAAAATCTGAACGCAGACCTTGAGACACTCCTCCGGCCTGCGCTTAAGAAAAAACTACTGAAGATCTCGGGCCTCTCGGTGGAAGTCCCCGAGGGTAAAGTCACCTTCAAAGGGAATGTTTTTAAAAAGAACGACGAACCCGGCATGCCGACCATCGGGCCTACGAACGAAGACCTGTTCGAAATCGAGAACAAAAAAGGTGAGCGCAATTTGGTGAAGGTATATTCCGGACAGAATCCGCCCTCGCCGCTACCGGTGAAGATCGGTGAAAAGAATTATACGATCAACACTTTCAAAAGTTCGACCGGAGATAGTCTTTACGACAATTACTTTGAAGTGAGCAAGTAGGGTCCCGGTTTACTTCACTGGTCTTCTTCGTTTCAGAATGAACTTCACAGTTCCGGTGTCCCGGAGATCGTAGGGTTTGATCCTATTGTCTTCGCCCAGCTCAAAGCCCACGGCGGGCACCATTTTGCCTGCGGTGACGCCGAGTTTTTCTAACACCCGTCGGGTGGCCATGGCCCGACCAAAGGCCAGAGAATAATCCGGTTTCTGATCGGGGTATCCCTCGAGGACGATCACTCCGTCGTGCTGTTTGAAGACGTCCGCCATTCGCTCGAGAAAAATCCGTGATTCTGCGTCCTGCGGAACAGAGACGTCGTCGAATTCGAAGCGAAGCCGCGGAGTGATCACGTACTTAACATTTTTTCCTTCTTCCTCGACGGTGAACGCGGATCCTTCGTAGTACGTCGAGAGATCTTTCAGAATCGCGTACTCTTCGAGATGGACCGGGGCCGCGTAGCTCGGCTGCTCCACACTCTTCTCTTCGAAGCGTCCTTCCGCGCCCGTACTCTTGCCGCTGGCGTTTCCACCTGCAAACGGTCCCGTTGCAGTGACACCATCGCGCGCGATCGGCCGGTTCTGAAAATAGGCCGCAATGGC
>CANGAC010000124.1 GCA_947451425.1 Bacteriovoracaceae bacterium
AGAACAAATAAAATGAACATTCCTACTCCAGCACGATCGGACCGAAGTCCTGAGTTCTGCAAATCCGGATTTTATCCTGTGTCTTGCAATTCATTTCTCTCGACTCAGAAGAGGCCTTCCCATGAATGAACTTTTTCACGATGAGAGAGGTTTTATCTACAGTCACGCCGTCTTCCAGTGACCAATCGAGCGAAGAAAGTTTTTCAAACAGAGGTGAGACGTCCTGGAAAGCACTTGTTCCGGGAAGGACAATATGTCCGTTTACATAGAAGCGGAGACCATGAGAAGAGCCGGCGAGAAAGGCATTTCTATTTTCACCATTCTCGGACTTGATAAAATTATCAACGAGTTTCAATTTTTCAGATATTTCCTCAATCGATTTCCTGATCTGCTTCACCGTGGAATTCTGCTGGGATTTTGTTTTTCCGAACCAGAGTTGGTCAGTTTGAGAAATGGTGTTAGTCTTTCTGTCCTGTACGACACCCTTTTCGTTAAAAGTAAAAACGATCGTACCCACTTCGCCGGGAACATCACTGATTGCGGTAAGTGTGGTGACGGAAGCCGAGGCTTCTAAAATTGTCAGACTGAGAATAAGAAAAAGGAGCTTTTTCATAGGAACCTCACCTCTATTCTAGCTGAGGGAAGAAAATCTCCTATGGGAAAATAAAAAGGCCCCTTTCGGGGCCCTTATTTATCGATGTTTTAAAGCAATCTTAAGAACATCATCAAAGTGCTTCACCGGATGGAAGCGCATGCCTTTGCGATGTCTTTCAGGCACTTCCTTTAAATCCTTCTCATTCTGCCAGGGAAGGATGATTTCCTTAATCCCAGCGCGTTTCGCTGCGAGAACCTTTTCCTTGATCCCACCGACCGGCAAAACTTTCCCGGTAAGAGAGAGTTCTCCTGTCATCGCAATATCCCCGCGAACCATCTGATTAGTGGAAAGGGAATAGAGGGCGAGTGCCATGGTAATCCCGGCAGACGGACCGTCTTTCGGAGTCGCTCCAGCAGGAAGGTGAAGGTGAATCTCGTGTTTAGCAAGGAAGTCAGTCGCCTCTTCCGGATTTGGCGCTGGAACCGCCGGTGCTACTACGCCAACCGGAGTTTCAACTTTCTTGGAAACTTTTTTGGAAACTTTCTTCTTCGCAGCTTTCTTATCTGCGATCACTTTATCTGCTTCGATCTGCTGCTGAAGAATACTCTTCACGTAACTGTACGCGAGATTTGCAGACTCTCCCATGACGTCACCAAGCTGACCGGTCAGTTTAAAGCCTCTGCCTTTCAGGGGAATCGTCTCGATGAAAAGAATATCACCACCGAATGAAGTCCAGGCAAGACCCGTCACAATTCCAGGTTGAAGTGGCTTTTGTGCCATATCAGATTCGAAGCGTTTCGAACCAAGGATTTTCTCAAGATCAGCGACGGTCGGAGCAAACTTTTTCGTTTTCTTGCTCTTACTTGAAACTTTCTCCAGAGCAGCACGCCGGCAAAGTTTGGCCACAAGCTGCTCCATCACACGCACACCAGGTTCACGAGCATAGTCGGAGATGAGTGCTTTCATCACCAATGCACTCAGTGAAAATTCTTTTGAGTTTAATCCATGCTTCTTAAGTTGCTTTGGAATCACCCATTTCGTGGCAATCGAAAGTTTTTCTTCAATCGTGTATCCAGGAAGCTCGATCAGTTCCATCCGATCCAGAAGGGCTTCCGGAATTTCCCCTACGTAGTTGGCAGTTGAAATGAAAAGCACTTTTGAAAGATCAAAAGGAACATCAAGGTAGTTATCAATAAATGTTTTGTTCTGTTCAGGATCAAGAACTTCCAGAAGTGCAGAAGCCGGATCACCCTGAAACGATTTCCCGATCTTGTCGATCTCATCGAGCATGATCACAGGATTATTCACGCCGACTCTTTTCAGCGCCTGGATGATTTTTCCTGGCATCGCGCCTACGTACGTGCGACGGTGACCTTTGATCTCAGCTTCATCACGCATTCCTCCGAGTGAGAATCGGTAGAATTCACGTCCCAAAGCTTTGGCAATTGAGTGACCGAGAGAAGTTTTACCAACTCCAGGAGGACCAGCGAGGCAAAGAATTGTGCCGTCATATTCTGGTTTAAGTTTTTTTACCGCGAGGAATTCCATGATCCTTTCTTTCGGCTTCTCTAATCCATAGTGATCTTTTTCAAGAATTTTTCTGGCTGAATCAATGTTCACTTCATCCGGTGATAGCTTATTCCACGGGAGCGAGGTCATCCAGTTGAGATAAGTTCTTGTGACGTTGTATTCAGGAGATGAATCCGGAATGCTTTCCAGGCGCTCAAGCTCTTCGAGTGCAGCTTTCTTCGCGTCTTCCGGAAGGCCACCCTCTTCGAGAGCTTCCTTGATTTTCTTAACGTCTTTGGCTTTATCATCTTCATCAAGGCCAAGCTCATTACGGATGACTTTCAGCTGCTCGCGCAGGAAGTATTCACGCTGGTACTTGTTCACTTTGTCGTTCACTTCGTCCGTAATTTTTTTCTGGATATCAGCAACGTCTTTTTCCCGCTTAAGATACACGAGGAGTTTTGCGAAACGCTTTTTCACCACGAGTGTTTCCAGGAAGTCCTGAGCTTCAGGAACATCAAGAGAAAGGGCGAACGCCACGAGATCGGCGAGTGATCCCGGAGACGGCGAGTTCAGCATCGCGAGCTTCATCTCTTCGTTGAAGTACGGATTGATCTCAGAGAGTTTCTTCACCTGGTTAATCACCGATCTGGTGTAAGCATCAAGCTCTTCATCCGGTTCGTGAATATCGTTGAAGACTTCTGTGCGGGCAACGAGGAGCGGAGTATCGGAAACGTACTCGACGGCGCGGTATCTCTTCATTCCATGCACGAGAAGGTTCACAGACCCATCGGGAAGTTTCAGCTTCTTGATGACTTTGCAAAGGACGCCGACTTTGTAGATATCTTTCGGCGTGATCCCTTTAATAGAGATATCACTTGCAGAGTTCAGTTTCTGGTAAGAGGCATCTTCATCACTTTCGTAATTGATCGTCTCTTCATCCATCTCCTGGAGAACTTCCCCGCCTTCGCCGAAGTCTTTGAACTTAACGAGGTTAAGGGCAACGTAATTGTGTTTCGTGAGGTACGAATCGAGTTCGGGCGTGTACTTATCTTCAGAAAGAATGATCGGAGCGATCATCCCCGGGAAGATCGGGCTGTTCACGATCGGAATGATCACGACTTCCGGCGGAAGTTCGATAATGTTTCCGTCCTGATTCGCCTTCGCGTTTTTATCTTTAGAGGCCATAGCTATTTCCTTTTTTCTGATTAACGGATGTCGATGACGAGGCGGCCAGGATTATCAAGATAGAAAATGTCGAAGCTGGCGTTTGATTTCAACCCGACATCCATCGTAAGAGTCTTGCCGTCGACACTGATGAAATCGATATTTTTTACAAATTTAGAACCTTTCAACTGAGGCTGGGCAGTTGCCACTGAAGTGTCAAACAGATCCACGGAGATTTTTTGTTTCTGCGAAGAAATGTGCCCGTAGATCTTTGGGATACTCGGCGTATTGAAGTCAATCACTACTCGTTCATAACCGCGGCCAGGGACAGATGAGCTTCTCACTGCTGTAACCTGGGCACCCTGGGTCTGAGAGTTCAGATGAAAAACTCCGGAATCAAGAAAGATGGATTTTTTTCTAGGGCTGATTTTCCAGATTCTTTCTTCCATCAGATTCTGGGCGAGCACAGATGTGGCAAATAAAAATACGGATACGATGATGCTGAACTTCATGTGAGCACTCCCTGAATAAGGCTTGTGATTATTTTAGTAAATCGGATGGGTTAAGACAAAAAGTTCTTGGCCGTTTTCCTGGCGTATGAAAGAAATAGCGTAAGGGCAAAACCCAGAACCATGAGTGACATTCCTGGTCCGCCGCCACCATCACCCGGGCCGGTCGTTGTCCCGCAACTTAGGGGAGCTGTCCCCTCATCCTTGCCAGAGGCTATCTCACTGCCGCTCGCGAGAGAACGGGCATTGGACACTGCATACGAGAAGGGAGCATCCAGACAGGCGGTATTATCCGACAAAAGTGCTGGGTTATCGAGAATCGGTGCTCCCCCGGACTCAAGACTCGCCATGAGGAGATAAGGGAGATTCTGACTTGTGACAAATGCTGAGAGCTCAGGAAAAGTCTGGAGCGCAAGAACCGTCGAAAGTTTACGAGCTCGAATCGTGATTTCAAAAACGTTTGTTGCCGGGGTAGAGCTGAGGGCGAGGAGAGCATCCATGTCCGTATCGTAGGTTTGTGTGATCCCGGAATAGGTAATGCTGCCGGTCCCTACCTGGACACCATTTCTTTTCACAGTCATTTCGTATTCAAGAAGATTACCGAAAGGGCGAGCAACAAACGAAAGCCGCAAATATTTCTGAGACGTACTGGCATCGCTGTATCCTGAGAGATCAATGACAAGATCATCGTACTTTGACCAGGTGAACGTGTTCGCTGTGAGAAACGCTCCCACAAATGCTTTTTCGTGACGCTGATCCTGAGTGAAATCAAAAATGGTCACAGGGCCCGGAGTCGACTGGAGTTTTTCGTGACTGTAATCTTCATTCACTTTCAGACTGCAGTTAATCGTAACGTCGCCGACGTTCACAGTTTTTGAAGAACTAGACAGATTGATCGGCTGTGGAAAGCCTTCGTTCTCTCTTCCGCAGGCATCAAAAAAACCGCCGACAAATTTCGCCGGACAAAAATCCGTCTGAACATTCGAGAACTGATCCGGAAGCGCGGAGAGATTCTTGAGCGGAGTCGTGTAGAGATAATAGGTATCATTGAGATCAAGTCCCTTGATGGAAAAATTCCCATCGCTGTCACTGATCACACTCGCTGCTTCACCCGTGGTCCGGGAAAAAGCGAGGACATGCACGCCGAGAATTCCAATGTCATCTCCGCCCTTCACCTTACCGGAAATCGTGCCATAACTTGATGGTGCGTACTTGCTTCTGATCCCGGCCTTATCGTCCGTCGAGAGCGAACTCTGTCCCGGAAAAGCCGCGTAGAACATGGTCGATTCCAGAACTTCAGAGTGAGAAAGTCCGAGGAGGTGGCCCATCTCGTGAGTGACAACATCGCCCAGGTAAACTTGCCCGGAAGAGTACAAACCAGGAGAAGACTTGAACTGGAAATCGCCATCGTTCAGGTAAATTTTTGCGGCCTGGATGGACCCGCCAGATGTGTAACTGAGTTCGGTGACCCCGATCACACCCGGACCATAGATGGAAAAATCATTCTTAAAACTAACTGTGTTCACTGACGAATTTGTGGTTGTTATTTGACGGGGAGATTGCGCATTCCACTCACTCACAGATTGTTGAATGATCGTGGAAGCAGTTCCACTGGTGATGTCATCATTGGTGCTGTCGATGGATAGAAGAATCTGACTATTAGGCCAGGTAAGAGATTTCCCGCCGCCGTTCACAGTCGATTGGTAGGCAAATGCCTCGAAAGAAATTAGGAGAAGCAGGGACCAAATTCGCATCTCAATCCATTGATCAGCGGAGGACTAGTCTTATTGACGTTGTCGGGTCAGGCGGACGCAGGATCCAAGGAGCGCCAGGAAGGCCAGGAGCCACATTGGATGAAACCCATTATCCGCAGGTTTATTTTCGCCTTCTTCAGAGTTGCCTGCAACGGTACGGTTTTTTCCCTCTGGTCTTTGCGAAGCTGGTCTTCGGAGATCTTGCTCTCCTTCAGTCGGGTATTGCTGAACCATCACGACTTTCATTGAGCCGCCCTTGATTTTCTTCACAACCCTTTCAAATTCCTCGAGCTTCATCTGTCCCATGTTGGGATCTTCCGGAAAAAGAGAGTTCACCATCATCGGATCCTCTCCATAGCGAATGACTTTATAAGTTCCCATTCCGAGGTTGAGTCCCCAGTAACGGTTCTGAACACTGCGGGTGAAAATCACCACCTGCTCACCGGGGATGAATTCCGGAAGTCCGTCCACCACAACGGTTTTGTCTTTCCATTTTCCGCCGGGATAATGAATGAGAATCTCATCCATTCCCAGCAGTTGAGACTGAAGGCCGAACTCTTTTTTCATCTTGAAAACCATCTGCGTAGCAATGCTACCATCTTCAAGTTCGATGTATTTTTTGCGGAGATAATGGCCCAGAAAAATTCCATCTGCGTGTCGCAATTGCTGGTCCACATGCTGGACCTGAAAGGTCGTGGCAAACACGGGCAGAGTGAGAAACAGGAAAAATAAAAGTTTCAAAGGAACCTCTCTAGCTGACTAAACTAGTCGGCTAAAGGGCCCTTAAACTTGAATCTTTTACTCTGCTTTTAGAGGGTAAAGGGTGATTCCTTCAGGCTCAAAGTCCATTTTCCATGCAGCTAAGTGCCTGAAACACTGTGAAGAATCAATGATCACCACCGTGTTCTTTAACTGCACCAAATCCTGGAGGAATGTCCCTAATTGCTTGAGCTCCCGCTCCGAGAGACCAAAGGAAATGTTCTCAAAAATCAGCACCGAATTCTGCACTTGTTTCAGAAGTTTTGAGAGGAGATAGATTCTCTGCTTCTCTCCACCGGAAAGTGTGTTGAGACCGCGATCAAGAGAGAGATAATCGAGATTGAGAATCTTCAGATACTCCCAAACTCTTCTGAATTTCGGTGTGAGTTCAATCCGTTCGAGCACTTGTCCCAGCGGAAGATTGTAAGCTTCAGCAACCGTCATCTTACCGTCAGAAATATTGGCATACAGAGGTTTGATCTTGAGGCCCTTGCAGTCTTCGCACTCAAGAATAATGTCTTCAAGATACTGCATCTCAATGGTGAGCGAGCCTTTTCCTTCACAGCGCGGGCAAGCCCCGAGCTCAGAGTTGGAAGACAAATGTCCCTCTTTAAGATTCATGCTTTTTGCGACCGGAAGTTTTAAGAAATGCTTCCTGATCGTCGACGATAATTCCGTGATGGTTCCGACGGATGATCTCGAGGTAAATCGGTTGAGGTCGGAAGAGATCACAATCACATCATCGAAATTCTCATCACACTTCACCGACCTCACTTCAAACTGATCATCTTCGAGCCACTCTCCGTGCACTTCATTGTGAAGGGAATTGGCCATGACACGAATGAGGCACGACGTTTTCCCGGTGCCGGATTTTCCGGAAACCCAGGTCATCTGATTCACCGGAACCTTGAAATCCGGATAGGTTTTCCCGAAAATCTCAGCACCAGATACTTCAATGTACGAAGGATAAAGCGTCGAGGCTTTCTTCGGCTCCCATTTCACTTCTTCTTTTTTCGTAAAGTAGGAACGGGGATGACCCTGATAGAGAATTTCTCCACCAAGTTTTCCGGACTGAGGTCCCATCACGATCAGATGATCGGATTCTTTCTGGATAAATTCGGAGTGATCAATGAGGATCACTGTGTTTCCCTGTTCGATAATCTGCCGGAATCCATCGAGCATCCGAGCGAGTTCATGCTGGGCCAGACCCACACTTGGTTCATCGAGAACGAACAATGAATCTGTTCCCTTGAAGGAAAGATATTTGATGAGAAGAAGCCGCTGGTACTCACCGGCCGAAAGTGTTTTCGCTTTCCGGAGAAGAGCTAAGTGATTAAGCCCCATCTCGGTCGCCATCTGGAGCT
Organism: Bacteriovoracaceae bacterium; assembly: GCA_947451425.1. GTDB lineage: Bacteria > Bdellovibrionota > Bacteriovoracia > Bacteriovoracales > Bacteriovoracaceae > Peredibacter. The sequence goes on from CANGAC010000124.1 coordinate 7,658, forward strand.
TTTCGTGAATGTCTGTGTAGATTCTTTTCTCGTGGGAATCTCTCGTGTTCACTAGCTTCGAGCGGAAAAGAGGTAGAGCTTCTTCTACCGTAAGACTCATAATTTCCGACAGCCCGTAATTCTTCCCCGCAAAATTCACGAAATAATTCTGAATATCCGGATTAAGGCGTGACTGATGGCAAAGCATACACGGCTCTTCTTTCTGAAGCTGCCGGATAAAAATCCGCACACTCGCCTTGTATTTTTTTCCCTGAAGATAGCTCTTCAGTTCCTCGTAGCCGGGATACTCACCCTGGCCTTCTTCGAGAATCTGGAAGAATTCTTTCGGAAGTTTTTTTATCGGAACATCGAGCGGGAATTTCTTTCTCTTACAGATCCGGAGGAGCTCTTCATACGAATCATGAAACGCCCCGAAGTTCAGAAGCCTGAGGCCACCTTCTTCAATGGTCTTTTCACGATCTACTACTTTCTCCTCATCATAGACGAGATTCGCCCCATAACCGTTACAATGCGGGCACGCACCGAGAGCGCTATAAGGAGAAAACGCACTGACTGTCGTCGCAGGTTTTGAGACAAAATCCCCATGCGGACAGACTTTCTCGAAGTGAAATGAAAGTGACTGAGGTTTTTTCAAACTCTCGCCGATGATCTGATAATTCAGGTGATACTTATCAAGCTTGAGCTCTTCCCATTTCTTCTCGAGAGCAGAAATGTTTTCCATCTTAAAGCGGGTGACCTCCCAGAGCTCATCGGTGCTCTCAAATTCCCCCACGCCTTTTTTCTTATTGTAGGAACGCGGCGGAAGATATTCTTCACCGAACACGCGCTGAAATTCTCCGGGAGTCAGGAGAATATAAAATATCCCTTTCTCCGCATTCACCTGGGACTTGATCTGAACTCCAATCGGCATGATCTCAAGATCAATTTCATGCGTCGGACAAAGTTCTTTGGATGATCCAAACCAGAGATTCTGCAGACTATCGGTAAGTCTCATCACGTCCGAAACAACAGAACGCGCACCAACCACAGGGTTAATCTGCGGAAGACCGAACACCGGAAGCACAGGAAAGATGCGGTCAACATCCACCGCCGACGGACGGTCTGTGAAAAACTTCATGGAATTCGGGAATGAGTTCACAAAGCGACGTTTGGATTCCGTCAGCAGAGTGTGAAACGCAAGCGATGTCTTTCCGGATCCCGAAGGACCGGCAAAACAAATGAGCTTACGGAGGGGAATATCTAGGTCCACATTCTTGA
>CANGAC010000125.1 GCA_947451425.1 Bacteriovoracaceae bacterium
AAGCTGGGAAAGAACAGTCCAGGCATTCACATTCGTATTCTGGGGAATGACCCAGGAAAGATCAGCGAAAGTCAGTCCCGCTTTTTCCATGATGTCAGTGAGACACCGGTGAGTGTAACTGAAATAGCAGCCGACGGTTTCGTTGTCGGTTGCCTGAGCGAGAGCACCGTTGGTGATGGCGTGAGTGGCGAGGATCTTAAAGCCTTCGCGCTTTCTTGAGACCACACAGCAGGCAGCTCCATCGGAAATTAAATTGTAGGCCTGTTCATAGATCGCTCCTTCCGGAAAACGATCGGCAGTGACACAAAGAATTTTCTCCATTTCTGTTTCGGACTGAAGAAGAGCTTTCGCCAGCCGCAGGGAGCCGAGCATCGAGGTACAGGCCTGCTGGTTAAGGCCAATCACTGCGGCATCTTCGAGACCAAAGTCGGCCTGAAGGTGAGAGGCCGGATAATCCATGAGGTATTTGACGTCGCGGGAAGTTTCAAAATCTTTCTGCGCTCCGATGTTTCCGTTCATCGGCAGACAGGTGGCGTAGATGATGGAAGTCGTGCCGGAGAGTTGTCCCTTGATCTGCTCAACCGCAGCTTTAGCGAGATCGTAGGAGTTTTCATTCTTCAGGGCCATTCTGTGCTTCGCGAATCCCGCTTCCTTGAAGTCAGCGACATTGGCAAGAAGACGGCCGGCCTTGTGAGAAGTCTCAAGGTCGATGGTCTCTGAGCCAAGTTTGTAAGCAAAATGATTAACGAAGATATCCATAAATCAGACTTTCGGGATGAAACGCCCGGTTCCTTTCATGTAATCGATGTATTCCTGACCGTACTGAGAAGAGGAAAGTTTTTTCTCTTCTTTCGCAGCGGTCATATTCAGAATCACAAACCCGTAGACCAGAGAAAAAATCGTGAGGATGTTCGGAGCTGCTACCACTGAAGCAACGAGGGCCGTGAGAAAACTTGTGTAAAAGGGATGGCGGATTCTTTTATAAGCTCCCCAGGTCACGATCTGTTTAGGTGCATCGTTTTCCTGGTGCCAGAGAGCAAGCGGAATCCGGTGAGTTCCTACGGTGTAAGAGATGAGGCAATAAGAGGCGACACAAATCATCGAAGCGAGTGCTTCCTGTCCCGGAGTTGACTGAAGAAATAGTCCCTCAGGCAATAGTCCTTTCGACTGGAGGACTACTGCGAGTGGCGATAATCCCAGGGGAAGTCCCGTCACCCACCACATGAGATTGAATTTCCCGTCTCCCCTGAAGAAGATCCTCGGCAATACTGTTATGTAAACGAACACCATCACCAGCACTGTCAGGAAAGCGAGACTCATTGAAAGCTCCTTCTTCAATCATACGCTTAATCAGCGTTCTTTTATTCTTACGTGTACTCGTTTTCGGGAGCTCCTGATACGACAGGTAAATCCGCGAAGGTCTCTTGTAAGCAGCAATCTTTTCGGCGCACTTGCGGACTTCTTTTTCCACCAGTTCACGAATCGTTGCTTCATCGGAAGCTTTCATCAGTTCATCCGAAGGAACAACGACCGCGCAAACGGACTCAGTATTCTTCAGAGGACCAGAGAGCTCCATGGCGCCCACAATAATGATTTCTTTTATGTTAACAGAAATCTGCATGATATTTTCAACTTCATCCGGGAAAACTTTTTTTCCATTCCCGAGAACAATGAGTTCCTTAAGACGCCCGGTGATAAAGAGGTTACCGTCTTTATCGAGGCGGCCGATATCACCAGACTTAAACCAGCCGTCTTCCGTCATAACTTGAGCAGTGAGTTCAGGTTTTTTGTAATAGCCTTTCATGATGTGGGGCCCTTTCAGAAGGACTTCACCTGTTGCTTCATCAATTTTCACCTGTGTTCCCGGAACCGCACGTCCCTGGCAACCAAGAATAGAGTCACCGGCAAAGTTCACTGTCGAGACCGGAGCTGTTTCCGTCAGGCCGTAGCCCTGGCAAACAGTGATTCCCAGTAGCGTGAAAAATTCCTGAGTCGCAAAATCGAGAGCAGCACCTCCGCAGATGAATCTCTGCATGCCACCAAATTTTTTAATTACCGGAGCAAAGAGCTTTCTTCTGAACGCTTTGACAGGAATCGCTCTTGCCAGAGCAAAGGCCATGGCAAAATACGCACGCTTGGCCGCACTCTTGTTCACTTCGCGGATAAGAGCACCCCGGATACTTCTGAGGAATAAAGGAACCACGAGCATATCGGTGTACTTGAACGCCTGTAGACGTTCGACGATTTCATGTGGGAGAAGAGTGTTGGCGTAAACCACGTGCGAGCCGAGGTAAAGCTGAACCAGCATTCCGCAGTTAAACTCGAGCATGTGATTGAGCGGAAGAATGGAGAGCAGTGTGCTGTGACCGTATGGTCCCACAGCATTGATCGTCGAGCGGCCGTTGAAGAAAATACTCTCAAGAGTGAGCATCACACCTTTTGGCTCGCTGGTTGTTCCCGAAGTATAGACGAGGATCGCCACGTCTTTAGGCTTGAGGCCATCAAGAGTATTAAGTTCGTCTTCGATTTCTTTTTTACTTTTCCCTGACATCAGGACTGTTTCGATGTGAATCTCCGGCAGTTTTTCCGGAAGAATTTCCTGCAGTTTTGCGGTCGCAGCTTTGGCGCTGAAACCGGTGATGATCATCCTGGAATCTGAGTGTTCAATAATCTGCTTCATCTCTTCGGCATTTAGCTTTGAATCGAGCAGAAGAGTTCTGTGATTGAGCATGCCGGAAGCAAAAAAAGCCGAGGCATATTCAGGGCAGGAATCGAGAATGATCGCGATGTTATCTTCGGGTTTCAGGTTCGCAGTTTTCACAACTTTCGCCAGAGAAAGCGACAGATCCACCACATCCCGGAATGAACGCGAGATCCATTCTTTCCGGTAAACACTGAAAGCGCGATTATCACCGTACTCCGAAAGCATGCGGAGAAGGAATTGTTTCAGGTTCATTTCGTTTGGACTCATGAGATACGCCCTTTGGTAATAAGGCGATGTTAACCGTTAACCCGGAGACCTTACGGAAGAGAGAAGGAAATACAGGTGGTGTCTATTCTCTAGCCAAGGAGGTAAGTCCGTGAAAGTCCATTTTTATCGAGTATGATGTATAGTATATTGTTTTTTATATTGTCTATAGTCTATAAAATGATAAAGTTAATATAGAGTATAGACGATAGGATTAATATGAAAACGCTGAAAGAACAAAAACTTATCACTAAGCAGGTCTCCCGCAGACTAGAAGAGGTCAGGGATCTCGCAGGTGCTACCAGGGGAATTACCTCGTGGATTGATTATGTCCGGATGGGGCTCGGGATGAGTCTCGTGCAACTCGCCAGACGTGTCGGTGTGGCCCAATCTTCGATCAGCGCCTCAATCAAACTGGAAAAAGAAGGCAGGATCACTGTCAGTAAACTCAGAGAAATTGCGGAAGCTATGGATTGTGAATTCATCTACGAGTTCGTGCCGAAGAAAAAAATCGAAGAACTCATGCATGATCAGGCGATGAAGAAGACTTTGAAGATCATGAATGAGGCCGAAACTCATATGGCGCTTGAGGATCAGAAAGTGACGATCGATAAAAACCAGCGGTTAAAAGAACTGGCCGAAGAAAGACTCTATTCGAAATATCTCTGGGACGAATGAAAAATAATCATAACTTTGTCGACCGCGAAGGAGCGACACCGCTTGATCACGATCAGATTACAGGCATAAGGCTTTCTCATCTCACGACGATGGGAGAACTCGATGAAGTAGAGGACCTTAACATCCAGAAAGGGATGGAATGGCTCTCCCGTCAAAAAACGGCCGATTACCTCTCAAAAGAATTTCTCTGCAAGCTCCATGAAAAATTATTCAGTGATGTCTGGAAATGGGCGGGAAAGTTCCGGACTACCGAAGTGAATCTTTCGAAAACCAGAAGCTACAATGTGGCGCCTGAGCTTCTGAATTTTTTTGAAGATGCAAAGCTCTGGATTTCTCACGGGAAAATGAGCTGGGATGAGATCGCAGCAGAAATGCATCACCGGCTTGTCAGTATTCATCCCTTTCCCAATGGAAACGGGCGGACGACGAGAATTTATACGGAGTACGTCTTAAAAAGAAATGACCAGCCTTTGCCGAGCTGGAAGGCCTCTCTCGCCGGGAATCAGGCAGAAAGAAGGAAAACCTATATCGAATCGCTGAAGGCTGCGGATAACGGCGACTACCATTTGCTGATCGAATTTCTGAAAGAAAAAAGATAGATCAGAATCTCATCACCATCCGGGGAGACAAAACCGTCCGGATTTTCAGCTCACTCACACCAGGTCCTTCCAGCATCACAAGTCCACCTTTCGGAAGATGAACCAATGGTGTCGATTTCCCCGTGACAAGCTTCGCGATGGTATCTGTGAGATGGGGTTCATGGCCCACGAAAGTGTAAGAACCATTCGGGAGAGTATGGATAAAGCGGATGATTTCTGAAGGCATCGCAAATTTATCGAGACCCGTGTGCATCTGAAAGTCGGCCTTCGGAAACTGGCGGTGAAGAATCTGCGCCGTCTGAATCGCGCGCGGATACGAACTCGTAAAAATCGTCTTCGTATTTTTCCAGAGGAACGCACAAGTCAGAACCATTTCTTTGGCGTGGATCATTCCTTCATGAACGAGTTCGCGGCGGTAGTCATCGAGTTCCGTATCGGAATCGTGCTTAGGCTGGGCCTCGGCGTGTCTCATGAAGATGAGTTTCATAAGCCTGAATATAGAGAGAATTAAAAATAAGAGAAGGAAAGGAGCTGATCTTAATCAAATCCTCACATTACTGGGAAACTACTTCAGGATTCTTTGTCTCAGACTTGGCCTCAGCATCTTTTTCGTCCGGTGAAAGGCAATCCATCACCCGATGCTGAACCTGGTTCAGTTCTTCTTCGATCGTGGAATCATTGCTCTTCCCTACGACTACGCAGTCCTTCGGCGAACCCACTTCCATGTCTTCCGGATACTCGGGAGCATCGGCAAAAGCATAACCAAGAGAGAGGGTAAGGATGAGGAGGTATTTCATAGGCGCATAGGTTTTCATACCGGCGTTAACTTGTCGACAAAGGTGATCTAAAGAATTTTTTCCAGCGCCAGATACTGTAAAAGCATCATGGTTTTGGCGTCCTGGATTTCACCCTTCTTCATCATTTCAAGCGCCTGAGTGAAGGGGATTTCCATGACCTCGATCGACTCCTGCTCACTTTGCTGCCCCCCGCCGGAAGAGACTTTAAGCTCTTCTTGATAAGGAGCGAGATAAAAATGAATGAGCTCCGAGACTGATCCTGGCGACATGTAGGCCGAAAAGATTTTCCGTGGACTGGTGATTCGAAATCCCGATTCTTCTTCCGTTTCCCGGACAATACAGACCTCAGGATCTTCGCCTTCTTCCACTTTGCCGGCGCACGCTTCGACGAACATGCCGGTCGCGTGCTTATTCCACCAGACGGGTAAACGAAATTGTTTCGTAAGAATCACTGTCTTTTTTTGTTCGTGATAAAGAAGGATAGTGGCCCCGTCTCCGCGGTCATAGACTTCACGCTTATGGATTTCTTTTTTTCCGTCGGACAACGGGAATTCATAGGTCACTTTCGTGAGCTTACCCCAATTATCAGAGAGAAGTTCTTTCGTGATGATTTTGATCGTCATAGAAGCCCTTTAGGATGAATTTAAACCGGCCGGCGTTCAGCCGTTTTAAAATATTATCATGACCAAGGCCCTCTTCACCAAATTCCGTTATTTCTTTCTCCTGATTTTTTTCCTGCACTTTGCAATGATCTTTCTCCACATCCAGACTCACGAAAATAAACCTCATGAATTAACGCAGGCACCGATCAAAGTCAGGATCTTAAATGAGCTCAATCAGAAGCACAGACAGATTGTCGCCTCGGAAGAACCCCTTGTGGAAACAACACCAAAAGAGAAGGCCTATCTCTCCGATAAAAATCGTGCGTTTGATCGTGAGACCAAAGCAAGGATCGTAAAAAGTTTTGAGACCGGAAAGCGCGGGCATCACGGGAAAAAGGAAATCTCGCTCGCCGATCTGGGTGGTGAGATCGCAAAGAAAAATCCGCTGCATAAAGCTGCGAAGGAATACAGCAATGCTTTAAAAGGCATGAAGGCCGATAGCAATGGCAGAACTGTCAGCTCTACCAGTGACTACCTGGAAAATGTTCCGGTGAGTGATCTCACTCATCTCAATACGGTTGAGTATAAATTTTATGGTTATTACTTCCGCATCCGGCAAAAACTTGAAGGTTTCTGGGGAAGAAGTGTGCAGGAAAAAGCCGCGCTCCTGGCTACCAAAGGAAGAGCGATTGCCAGCGAAGACGAACACGTCACGGCTCTTCGGATCGTGATGAATGGCGAAGGTGAAATCGTCGACGTTGTGGTCCTCGGAAGCTCAGGAGTGAAGGAGCTTGACGACGCCGCCATCGAATCCTTCAACGATGCCGGACCCTTCCCGAACCCGCCCAAAGACCTCATCGTTGACGGCAGAGTTACGATCGAGTGGGGCTTTGTCGTGAACAGTTGATCTCATGCGGACGATTTCTTTGCCGCAGGAATCACAGCGGGAAACAATCCCGGAATAATTCTTTTCGAAGGCCTTGTAGTGGGAGAGTGGAGATTCGCAATGGCGGCAGTTTTCGGTGAGGCGAAAACCTTTATGAAGAACGTACCAGGAAGAAATCTTTTGTGTGTCGATAAGCATGCACCACTCCTTGAGACTCGCTTAAGCTTGTCCCAGTATCTGGAGTGGTGATCTTAATAACAACTTTATTTTTTGACGTACTCGAATAGACCCACCATGGTATTTCTCATGGTGCTTCCACTCATGCCGCGGGCGACTTTGAGTTTATTATCTTCGACTTTTACTGCACCGAGATCAACGCCCGTCGCAGTTTCAAAATCTGCTTCAAAATTATTTCCGGTGACAAATATTCCTGAGAGTTTTTTTCCGACTTTCACGACACCCGACTCAGAATTTGAGTCGTACTGCTGAGAGCACATCGGATCAGCGTACCAGTCCGTTTTGTGCTCGTATGATCCATTGTCACGGACATCGTAGGATTCGATCACGAAGCCCGCATTGCGGCCGTTCTGAGTCTGAATACAGGTGGTGGCCCAAAGGCCAACGATCAACGCTAAATTAAGCATGGGAACCTCTTTTTCGGGAGGTTATTCCACACCAAACTTATAAATCGAAGTGCTCCTATATTTCTTACCCGGTCGCAGGATCGTGTCGGGGAAATTCGGATGGTTGGGAGAGTCGGGGAAGTGCTGGGTTTCGAGGCACAGTCCGCCATTTTTCGGGTAGAGCTTTCCGTCCAGAAAGTTGCCGGCGTAGAATTGAATCCCGGGTTCCGTCGTAAAAACCTGCATCGCTCGGCCGGAATCTTGATCACGTACTGTGGCTGCGAGTTTCAGGCCTGATCCCTTCAGCACCCAGTTGTGGTCGTAAGCGATTCCGTCACCAACTCTTTTCGGCTGCGTGAGATCCATCGCTGTCCCGTGAACGCTCAGAATTTTCCCGGTCGGTGTGAGGTCATCATCCACTTCCGTAAAGGCATCTGCAAAAATCTGGACGACGTGATCAAGGATCGTGGGATTCTTTCCTGCCGAGAGATTGAAGTAGGAGTGTTGTGTGAGATTGATCGGAGTCGCCTTGTCAGTTTCAGCCTCGTAATCAATTCTCCATTCATCATTCTCTGTCAGCTCATAGGTGACGATCGTTTTCAGATTTCCTGGATAACCCTCTTCACCGTCCTGGCTTTGGTATGTGAGTGTAATTTTATTTCCCGTCTGATGAGTATCCCAGAAAACTTTATCAAATCCGCGAAGTCCTCCGTGAAGGGCATTGGGACCATTGTTCACGGCAAGCTGATATATTTTCCCATCGAGAGTGAATTTCCCTCTCGCGATCCTGTTTCCATAGCGGCCGATGAGAGCGCCAAAGTAGGGATGATCAATCTTCTGATAATCTTCGCTATGAGGAAAACCCAGGACAATATTTCCGGATTTTCCGTTCCTGTCTCTGGTGAGGATCTTGGTGATGATCCCGCCGAAGTTGGTGACGTGAATTTCAGTGCCAGCGGAGTTTTTCAGGATGTGGTTCTTGAATTCCATGGACAGATTATGGAAGAAAAAGAAACTCAAAGCTAGGCTCCCGGTGTTTCTTTTGTTGAAGAAGGATTGACGCTTTCGGTAGACTTTAGGAAAGCTTCTTTTTTAAGGAAATTTCCATGCAATTGACCCTGGTTGATTACCTCATTATTGCCATTTATTTCGTGTTTGTTCTCGGCATTGGTTTTGTCGTCAAACGGAATATGAAATCGAGCTCTGACTTTCTTCAATCAGGTCGCTCACTCCCGCTTTGGATAACGGGTCTGGCTTTTATCTCGGCTAACCTCGGGGCGCAGGAAGTGATCGGGATGGCCGCATCGGGGGCCAAATACGGAATCATGACGAGTCACTTCTACTGGCTCGGGGCGATTCCTGCGATGGTATTCCTCGGAATTTTTATGATGCCTTTTTACTACGGTTCCCGCGCGCGTTCCGTTCCGGAATACCTTGTTCTTCGCTTCGATGAAAAAACCAGAACCTTCAACGCTGTGACGTTTGCAGCGATGACGCTTTTTTCTTCCGGTGTTTCTCTGTATGCGCTCGCACTTTTATTTCAGACACTCCTGGGCTGGCCCTTCAATGTTTCCATCATGCTCGCAGCTGGCATCGTGATGGTGTACACATTCCTCGGTGGTCTTACTTCAGCTGTGTATAACGAAGTTCTTCAGTTCTTCCTCATTGTTTTAGGAATTGCACCTCTCGTGTTTGTGGGACTGGCACAGGTCGGCG
>CANGAC010000126.1 GCA_947451425.1 Bacteriovoracaceae bacterium
CCGGCGTCAGCAGCAAGGCCCTCAGCTGCCGGGGCTCCGGCTGCATCGCGGACGTAGGTTCGACGATTGTGCTCGTTGACACCCGCTTCTGTCATCTCAGACCAGACTCCGTGAGCGGAGCCGGGTTCCACGTACGCTGGTCCCGTTCTCGGGCTCGGCGCCGCTGCGGCCCTAACACCTTCAGCGGGAGGTGCTTCAGGTGGTTCCTGTCCCCAGGCCATACTCGAAAGAACGAGTAACAGAAGGGTGGACTTCAGGGAGAAGGCATTCATTTTAGTCATAAGTTTTCCTCGAAGCCATTTATCGGTTAACCGACCCCTCAACTTTAATTAATGTTTTTTGGCCAAATGACCGATTAGCCGCCTGTTGAGGAGAATAATATGTTTAAACGTTACCTGATTACGTCCTGGTTACTCGCGGTCACATCGACGGCCTGGGCGCTTGCGCCTGCTCCGGGGTTCAAGGTGAAAACCACTCTGGGAGATGTCATCACTTACGAGCTTGCTGGTAAGGACATCGAGATCAATAGTATGGACTCGGATTTCAAATACGAAGATCTCACGCAGAAAGAGATGGATAATCTCAAGTCGCTCGTGAAAGCAAAGCAGGAATACGGAAAGATGTTCGGCTTTGCGGACTGGAAAGCGACAGGACAAAAGCTCATTGAAAAAAACGGCGAGCGCATCGTTCTCATTCAGGGGAACTATAAAGATGCTCAGAAAAAAACGGTGAACTTCATTGAAGTTTACTGGGCCAATCCTGCCAAGGCCGGTCAGTACCTCATTACTTCAGATACGCTCTCACTTAAGATGGACAATTTTTCAGATTACTTAAAATAGGATTTCGTCATGAGAATTTTTCTCGCGCTGGTTATTCTTCTCAACTCTTTCGCTGTGGTCGCCGGACCTGCGGTTTCTTCTTCTGCTCCTGAAGAAACTTTCAGCTACGACCCCCGTGTGGATGAGTTTTATGAAAACCCCGAACCTCAGGTGGAGGCATCTGCAGTTGACTGTAAGATGAACGCGGCTGATATCAAATCAAAACGCGGACCCGCTTCAGCACCAGCTTGTACCACTCCGGCGCAGCTGATGGCCGTGAACGTCAGTAATACTGACTTCAGCCGCATCTGCCAGCGAATGGTCGCTCAGGATCCAGGCTGTCAGCGGATTAAGCCTGAGAAACGAATGTCCTGTAGCGGGAAGCGCGAGAACATGATTCTCTCGTCCGCTAACCTTCTTCCGAAAGTCGGCCAGTGTCTCAAGGGTCTCCTCTGGGACTCAATGGTTGATCTCGGTAAGTTCATCCTCGATATCATCAAGTTCCTCGTGAAGGCCCAGGTCAACAGCCTCGTCGGTATGGTGAGATTCCTCACGGATTCCACTTACCGTGAGCAGACTATTGCCGCTGCTAACAATGCCGCGAACCAGGGCTCACGCCTTGGGATGTCGTTCCTCCGAAGCTCCGGTGCGTACTTCGCCCGCGAGTACCCAAGAAACCTCCTGAGACATCCGTTCAACCCGATGCTTGCTGTTGGTGAGACGCTTCTTAACCCACTCATGAAGTTCATCACAGAATCAGTGGAATCCATCGCGAATTATTATATTCCACAGTACCAGTGTATGAACGGAACAGCGAAGCTCTACACCATCTGTAAAGTGATCGGTGACTTCGTCATGCCACCGGCCTTCATGTTCGCCTTCCTGAAAAATGGTGTGAACGGTCTTCGTGCCCTCGCCGCAACTGCGAAGGTCGCAAGCATCCGGAGAAGATTCGGGGCCGTGAATGAAATTTCCGATGTCCTGAGAGCAGCGAGACGTGTGGAAGCTCCGCGGATTTCCGTCGCTCCCGTGAGAAGACTTCCAGCTCCGCACACTCCGGCCCGTCCACCTGTCGTCCACCCTCCGGGGCATCCGGCACGAATTCACCCACCACGTCCAAGACCAGTGGCGGAACTCCCAGCTGCTCCCCTCCGCCGTCAGTCACCTGACGATCTGATTGAAGTCGCTCGCTCTCACCGTGCGGAAAACGCCGCGGAAGATGTCGCCAATGGCGTGGATGATATTGCTCCCGCTGCAACTCCATCACCGGTCTCTGCTGAAGCAGCAGTCGCTCCGGCAGCAACGACAGCAGTTGTGGAAAGCGCAGACGCAGTGGCAGAAACGCTCATGAGACAACCTGAGTTCCGCGAAGTGCTCGGTGGTCTTGCAGGAACTGAGAAGGCCCAGGCCGCTCACGCTCTTGAACAATTAAGTAAAGGCGGAGCATCTCCGGGAATCACCGTCGACCTCTACCGCAAACTCGAACCACAAATCGCGAGCGAAGTAGCGCGTGCTCCTTCGGGAAGTGTTGACCACTGGGCACAGCTCGGTCGTTACATTCAGAAAGAAAAAGCCGCAGGAAAAACTGACCAGGCCATTCAGAGAAAGATTGAGGATGCATTCCAATGTCGATAGGAATTTTTCTTTAACCGCTTCTCTCTCTCAAACAAGACATCTAAGTAAAGAAAATCCCGGTTCATCCGGGATTTTTTTTGCCCTTCAGGGTTGATAAAAATCCGGCAGCCTTTAGGCTAGCTCAAGGTCTACTTAGGATTAGTAGACGTAAACACACCAGGAGGGTTCATGACAAAAAGTTTCTTCAAAGCAGTGGCCATCATTATCGCCATCGCCAGTCACCAGAGTTTCGCCGCCGTACCTACCCTGGCGCTGACGTTCGACACCAACATTGCCACTTACAACATGACCAGCTCGCAGGAAGCGAAAATCCAGAAAGCTGAGTACAAGATTAAAAAAGTCATCGCATCGGATGCGTTCCGCACGCGCGTCCTGAACTTCACTTTTAACGGCGCTAAGAAATTCAATAACAACAACGGCCTCACCAACGCCCAGATCTATCAGAAGATCCTCGATGGCGCTGAAAACTTCAAAACAGCTAAGAACAATGCCATGGATCTCAACATCAAGGTTTATTACGAGAATACAAGCACCGTTGGTTACACGACTCCCGCCAGCAGCTACATCAATATGAATACAAAATTTTTCAACACCTATACGTCAACTCAGGTAACCAGAAACATGATGCACGAGTGGCTTCATAAGATCGGTTTCGATCACGCAACATTTTACTCTGTCAGCCGCGACTCCTCTGTCCCCTATGCTATCGGGAAGATCATGGAAGAACTGGCAGCGAATTATTAACAGAAGGAGGAAATGATGAAATCCTGGATACTCTTAACGATCATGTCGGTATCACTAAATGCACTTGCTCAGACAAAAGTTGAGTTTGATGAAAATGTCGAAAAGGCCTGTCACGAAGAAGCCAAAAAAGCTGGATGTGTAAAAGCGGACGACGTCACCGACCGGGTGTGCGCGAAGAAAGCGAAACTAGCAGCGAAGTGTCGTGAAGTCCTCGATCTGAAATAATTCCCGCAGGGCCACCGAATGGTGGCCTTTTTTTATTTCTTATAACAGAAACAGTTTGCCTCGTGATCATTCACCAATCCGCAGGCCTGCATGTAAGCATAACAAATCGTTGATCCCACAAAGCGAAAGCCCCGTTTCTTCAGGTCTTTGCTGAGAAGATCAGATTCAGCTGAGGTTGCAGGAAGGGATTTATGCTTCCTCCGGATTGGCTTATTGCCGACGAACGCCCAGATGTAATTGTTAAAACTTCCAAACTCTTTCTGAACATCCATGAAACATTTCGCGTTCGAGATGGTCGATTCAATCTTCAGACGATTCCGGATTATGCCCTCGTCTTTCATGAGACGGGTGACATCTTTCTTCGTGAGCTTGCTGACTTTCTTCACATCAAAATTCAGGAAGGCCTTGTGGTAGTTGGCACGACGCTTGAGAATCGTCGTCCAACTGAGTCCTGCCTGCGCCCCCTCAAGAATCAGAAATTCAAACAGGACCTTATCATCATGAACGGGCACTCCCCATTCTTCATCATGATAAGTGGTGTTCGGTTCTTCCTGGGCCCAGCGACATCTATTCATAGCTCATCCTATTGTACTCCCACATTCTTACCATACCAGATGCTATTCATCAAAAGACGAAGATCGTAATCGGCATTGATCACACTCATCGCTTCAAAGTGGTTAGCGGCATCCGAAGGAGAGATCATGGCATTGTTACTATAGGAAACATCGGTATTATCGCTATTGGCGAGAACCTGGTTAGCGATGTTATTTCTCACGATGATATTTTTTGAGAGGTCTCCCCCTTTGGATTTAGGAACAGAAATCCAGAGATTGCGCGCAAATCCGGGATAGGTTGAGAGAACAGTATTGTTCTCGATAATTCCGTCTTCGCCCCAGTACATAGAGATCCCATGGTAGGCACCGGCGAGAATCGTATTTCCGCGGATGAGATAGTGAGTGAAATTTCCGTCAAAAACAGAGATGCCCTGATAATCAGCTTGAAAAGACCTGCCAGGATCAGTTGATTGCACGAAGGAATTATCGATGATCTGAACGTTGGAGTATTCAATTCCCAGGGGATAAGCAAATCCCTGTATGAAATCGTCGTGATTGGCGTCTCCATCCCCAGCACTGAGGTAACCATCGTAGGCCTTATTGGAAAGTATCGTGATGTTTGATCCATTGGGGCGAATGAAATCACCCGAGAGATTTCTCAGCTCGTTCTGATACGCCAGCGCACGGAGCGATGTCACATCACTGGTTTGTCCGCGGGTGAAAATACTCATCCCAAAACGGAGGTTAATGAGCTTGTTTCTGAGATAAGAAATACAATAGGTATTATCTGAGTTAATCCCATTGGGAGCGGCCAGCCACGCAGCTGCATCCCAGCCCGAGGAATCCTGAGTGCCGAAGATCTCAGAGTCTGCCAGGACGACCTGTTTAGTTCCCGCAAATGATATCAAATTACCGGTGGAACTTGTGACCTTCGCCCCGGTAATAAAGATCCTTGAAATATCTCTCAGGTCAAATTTCGTGAACGTCGCTCCCTGGGATTCGATCCAGATCCATTCCGGCGAATCAACTAATCCGGGCTGTGAATACCTGCTCGCTGATACTGATCCCTGGGGACCTTTGACGATGAGGTGATCACCCGGAAGAATCGTTTTAGCATCGAGCATTGCCTGCAAAGTCTGGCCGGCATTTCCATCCACGGTAATCGTTCGTTGGTATGTGGTAGCGGGGGCTTCACAGCCGGAATAAACCGGAAAAGGTACTGAAGTATCAACCGGCCCGGGATAAGTGGTCACCTTCTGAAGAGTTGTTCCGGAACCCGATCCGTTACAGGCCACCACTGCCGCAAGGGCAAAGATCATCCCTATTCTTTTCATAAATCTCCTCCATGAAATTTCTTTTCCCTATTCTATGTTTCTACAGGAAATCTCAAGGAGAAAAAAAAAATGGGGCTTTTCACACTCCATATTTTTTCCATACTTATCCCGGTTAGCAGAAATACTGGGCGCACATTACCGTAGGGCAAAGAGAAAGAGACACTTTCTTAAGGAGTTGAATCCATGAGGTTTCATTGGAAGAAAAGTATGGGATAATTTTAAGGATTTTAACCGGAGATATTATGAAAATACTTTTGCTACTCATTTTTTGTTTTCCTTTTGCCAGAGCTCAGAACCTGACTCCGGAAGAGCAAAAGAATCTCCTGAAAGAAGTCCAGGCGCTGAAAGAGCGCGTGAACAAACTCGAGAAAACCGATTCCGGATCAGGTCTCAAGACTACCGACTATAATGCCAAAACAACTGAGGCTTCCCCAACGGCCGCTCCCGCGGGCCCTGAGATGTCAGCAGAACAGAGAAAAGAAGTGATGGAAACGATGGAGAAATATAAAAAGGCACAGCTCGATCAACAGAAAGCGCTGAAGGAACTTGAAGATGAAGAATAAATTTCTCGCCGTCCTTCTCATCACTGGGAATGTCCTGGCCGCTGATCTTTCAGAAAGCTTTTCCCCGGGCAAAGGAACACTCTACCGCCTTGAAGTGAAGGGACAGCAGATTCCGATTGATGTGTCCATTTACGTAGCTGCTTCCTCCAAAGACAAAGTGAGTATTGAATATTTTTTATCATCCCGGGAAAGTCTGATCCCGGTCGAGATGTGGCAGCAGTTTGAAATCGCCCCTTCTCCGGGATCACCGGCAAAAATCACGAAAGGTTTTGTGCAGACGAAGGAATTAAAAAATCCGGAAATTCTCACGCCGGAATACATGAGCGGCTTTGACGGAGTGAAAGTGAATGACTTCCTCTTTTCGTCTGAAGCAGAACTCGGGAAAAATAAGATCGGCGAAGAGACGGTCGAAGTTCCGGCCGGAAAGACCAAGGCCATGCATTACCGGACGCAAGTGACTGACCAGACGATTGATTACTGGATCAGTGACGAGGCGAAGCCGATTGGTCTGGTGAAACTTGTTTCGACATCCAGTGAAGAGAAGAAGAATTATAAACTCGCTCTCACGAGCCTTATGAAGAACGTAAAACCCTTCATTGATCCGGCGAAGGGTGTGCCCCTCACGGAGCTGGGGAAATCTTTTTTAGCAAAACCAGGTTCAGTAAAATGAATAAAAAAAAAGGCTCCCGAAGGAGCCTTTTTTTTGACTTACTTGAAGTAGATGTCTGAGCTTGGTTCACCGAAGAGGTGGTACCATTCGAAGTTATCCTTCACGGCCTCCACATCAGAGTGGTTTTCCATGAGGTAGAGCTGGCCTGCGAGAATCGCTTCACCAACTGTCGCGAGCTTGTTAGCGATGACACGCTTAACAATACCGCGGGCCATGATTGCAGGTGGGTGCCATGAGATATTCACTGAACCACCGAAATACATAGCTGCACCGATCGCATCGCCACGGCTGTCCACGGAGTTCATCCATGTTTCACCGAAATAACCTTTCTTAAGTGTTCCGTTCTGGCAGGCAACATCGATGATCACTGGCTGCTGAACTTTTGCGTTGTCGAGTTTCTTGATGTCAGCAGTTGCATACCAGACACCAGTTGAAGCCCAGCTTGTTCCTGAACCGTGACCGACGTAAGTCACGTAACCGGCACCTTTATTAAAGGCATCGTTGATCGGACCTGGTTTTGATGTCGGGCTATTCTGCTGGAAGTGAGTCGTTGTTGTTCCGTAAGCAACATTTAAGTCACCTTCGATACCTGTGACATACTCTTCATCCGAAGGAGCTGAACCTTCGTTCGATGCGATCCCTACCATGCGAAGGAGTCCTGATACGTCACCACGACGGTCCTGGTAATCCATCCATTTGTGAGACTGGCGCTTCACTTCTTCCGGTGTTGAAGCAACAACACGTCCGTACATAACGTCCGGGATCATGTCATTAGCGTCCATGAGGAAGTAAGGATAGTCTGAAGGAGTGCGTGAAGAACCTGAAGTGTTCACCATGTGGTTAGGAACGAGAGTGTCTGTACCTACGATGAGAGCGTACTTGTATTTGTTCGCAGTGTACTCTGACTTGAAGTAAGCAGTGAGTTTGGCAACGTCAGCACCAACGTCTTCTAGAGTTACCACTTTCACCTGGTGACCGCGGCTGTTTTTGTATGAAACAAAATCAGACAGACCAGAGAGAAGGGCCTTCGGAGTAATCACGAGATAGTCGTAAGCAGAATCCATCTTGTTTTCAAAAAGTTCTGACATTGAGCCAGTCGTCGTAATCTGTGCGCGGAGGTTCGGATAGAACTTCATCGACTTGTTGGCGTAGTCTGCCTCAGCAGCGTAAACAGTTACGCGTGTGAGAGGCTGGCCGCGGTACATACCGAGGTATTCTTTTCTGACCATTGGGCGAGCTTTCGGAGTGAAGACAAATGCACCAGCTTTAGCGTTACGACTGATTTCTTTTTGTGCCGGAGCAGAGAGAGCAGAGACAGCGACTTCGTTTCCGATGTCGATGACAACTTCTGTTGTATCAGGATCACCTGCTACAACCATGGACTTGAATGGAACACTTGCGAGACCAACATCGTTTGAGAAGTTGATGTTCTTCTCTGAAAGAACCTTGAATTCCGGACGACCGGCAAGAGAGTCAGCTTCAACCTTCGCGAGATTAAAACTGATGTTGTGAATCTCACCAGAAAGAGAAGAAACAGTGTTCACTTCAACAGAACTTGCTCCTCTTAGATTTGATTGAAGACGGATGGTTTCTGCTTGCGCAGCTACCGTAGAGAAAAGCACAGTTGCCATTAATAAACGTTTCATTCGCTCTCCTTAGCTTGTTCTTTAAGGCTAAGGGGGACTTGAGTTTTTTCCCACGCGGCAACTTCTGCAGCTAAGTTATCGGGGCAAGTGCATGATGACTTTTTGCATCATGAACGCGAATTCATTTTGAAGATGGGAATTGAACCTAATTTGAGAGGAGAACTGAATAAGGCGAGGGAATTTTCACCGGATCACTCATCCAGGCAAAGTCCGGATGATTTGCATCGGACCAGTTACCACCGATGATATTTTCATTGCTATCAAGCTCAAGCCAGTACCAGTAATCCTTGAAGCCCGGCACACGAGCTGGTGGATTCCACTCTGCACCTGTTTCCTGAACGAACCAGAGCTTCGTTGAAACAAGAATTTCTTTCACTGTTCCGGGAGCAGAACCCGCAGATGGTTTTTGTTCTTCCATCACGCGGGAATCGTAGCCAAGGATCGGAAAATTCCAGACGTGGATGTAGGGATCAAGATCCATGATGACAGATTTTTTCTGAGGGATGAGATTGGAAATCACAATGTGGAAAGCACCGGCGTTCATGTCGGTGCACTTAATACCAGTGTTACCGGCATTCTCGCGACAACGTCTCGCGAGGAAATGAACTTTCCCACCTCCGACTCTTGCGTAGTAGTA
>CANGAC010000127.1 GCA_947451425.1 Bacteriovoracaceae bacterium
CCAGTAAGTCGGAGAAGCTCTCTGATAAGGCCAAAGACATCGAAGTTCACCAGACCAAGCCCACTCAGTGCCGTGTGATCGGAAAAGTTGAAGGCACGAATGAGCAGGGTTCTAAAGAGCTGGCGCTGAACGATGCCCTAAACCAGGCAGCCGAAAAAGGTGCAAACGGATTGTTCGTGAATCAGGAAGTGCCGAATGGAAACAAGATGAGTGTCTACGCTACTGCGTATGACTGTGACTAGGTTTTGAATTTTTTCGCAAGATACTCATCAAGAGACTGGAGAGTAGGGAAAAATTGAATTCTCTGCTTCTCCAGGTCGCTCTTCATCGAACCCCGGATATTTCCCCCAATCATAATTTCTGTATTTACATGCAGGTGCTGCCGGAATTCCTGAAGGTAAGTTTCCAGATTGGATCCTTCACTGAGTTGGTAACGGGTAGATCCAAGAAGGATAGCACTTGGGTGAAGAGCATTGGTTGCTTCGGCCAGAGAAATGGCCGGAAGGCTTGGCCCAAGGAAGAAAAACTTAATCGAATAGTGAACGCAAAGAAGAGAAGCTGCCATGATGCCGATCTGGTGCATTTCTCCTTCCGGAGTTGTGATGAGAATCAGATCGTTCGTGGCCGTCATGCGCTGGTAGTGATGACCAATCATCTGACCGATATGCGAAGACACGATCGCGGATAGTGTGTGCTCCTGCGCTACCGAGAGTTCGCCTTTCCCGACTTTGGCACCAATCTGCTGAAAGAGCGGGATAAGAATATTCAGGCAGAGTTCTCTTGGAGTAACGAGATTTCTCGCCTTTTCAATTTCGTGCGAAATGATATCGAGCTTGTAGGCCTCGAGAGCAATGTGAAGGGAGCCAAGAATTTTATCGTAATCAACTTTATCGTGATGAGGAGTCACAACATGACGTTCGTCATAGGGACGATGAAGGAGAGTAGAGTATATTTCTTTTAACTCAGTTAGTTCGAGATGTGCAATTTTCCCGATACTCTGGCCCAGTTCTGTGAGCTTGTAGAGAAGGGCGAGTTTTTCAATGTCTTTATCGGAATAGAGGCGATGCTTATTTTCAGCGCGTTCAGGCACTACTGCATTGTAGCGTTTTTCCCACGCTCTGATTGTCGCAGAGGCGACACCTGAGAGTTGAGAAGCTACCTGGATATTGAAGTATTGCATCCGGAATAACCTAGCATACATAGGGCTGGAAAAGAAGCGATCACGATGCCATCATTGAGACGGAAAAAGGATTTACGATGAACAAAACTATGACGTACCCGGTGAAGAAAAGTCTCGAAGGGAAAACCTATCTTGCGGGAATGAAAGAGTATCAGGAAATGTACCAGCGTTCACTCAAGGATCCTGAGGGCTTTTGGCTGGAAGCAGCAAAGAATCTCGATTGGTTTCAGTTTCCCGAAAAAGGACTCGCCGGCGATTTTGATCACGTCAATTACTCGTGGTTTTTGGGTGGGAAGCTCAATGCATCGTACAATTGCCTCGATCGTCATCTTGAAAAACGGGCCAGTAAGAATGCTCTGATCTGGGCCAAGGATGCTCCTGGTGAGTATCAGGAAATTACCTATCAGGAAGTTTACGAAAACGTCTGCCGACTCGCGAACCTTCTCATCGCTCATGGTGTGAAGAAAGGGGACCGAGTCTGCATCTATCTTCCGATGATTCCTGAACTCGTCTATTCGGTTCTGGCCTGCTCGCGCATTGGTGCTGTTCACTCAGTGGTTTTCGGTGGTTTTTCCGCTGAATCAAAAAAAGGCAGAATCATCGATGCCGAATGCCGTTTCGTCATTACGGCCAATGAAGGTCTGCGTGGTGGTAAGAAAATTCCTCTGAAGGCGATCGCTGATGAAGCCGTGAAAGATCTTCCTTTCGTTGAAAAAATGCTCGTCGTTCATCGGACTGATGTCAAAGTTCCGATGAAAGAAGGGCGTGATATTCATTACGAAGAAGAGATGAAAAAATTCCGTCCGGTTGCCCCTTGTGAAGAAATGGATGCGGAAGATCCTCTTTTCATTCTTTACACGTCTGGCTCGACAGGAAAACCTAAGGGAGTGCTTCACACGACCGGCGGTTACCTGACTTATGCTTCCTATACCCACAAGTATGTTTTTGATTATCGGGAGCATGATATATATTTCTGTACGGCGGATGTAGGTTGGGTGACTGGTCACTCATACCTCGTCTATGGTCCGCTCGCGAATGGAGCAACGTCCGTCCTCTTTGAATCCATCCCCACTTATCCGGATGCCGGCCGGTACTGGAGAATCATCCAGGATCTCAAGGTGAACATTTTCTATACCGCTCCGACTGCCCTCCGGACTCTCGCGAGTGCCGGAGACGAGATGGTGAAAAAATACAGCCGCGATTCCGTCCGCATTCTCGGGACCGTCGGTGAGCCGATCAATCCGGAAATCTGGAAGTGGTACCATGATGTCGTCGGCGAAGGACGATGTGACATTGTCGATACCTGGTGGCAGACAGAAACGGGTGGAATTCTCATCTCTCCGATTCCCGGAGTAACTCCGACGAAACCTGGGTCTGCGACTCTTCCGTTTTTTGGAGTTGAGCCAGTCATCGTGAAAGCTGATACCGGTGAAGAAATCCAGGGGAACAATGTTGAGGGAGCTCTTTGCATCAAGCACTCCTGGCCTGGGCAGGCCCGGACCATTTACAAAGACCATGGGCGATTCGTTGAAACTTACTTCACCCAGTATCCGGGAAAATATTTTACCGGAGATGGATGCCGTCGCGATGAAGATGGTTACTACTGGATCACCGGACGCATCGATGATGTGTTAAACGTTTCGGGTCACCGTCTTGGTACGGCGGAAATTGAAAGTGCTTTGATGGAGTCTCCTCATGTGGCGGAAGCTGCAGTTGTCGGAATGCCTCATGATATTAAAGGGCAGGGGATCTACGCCTATGTCATTCTCGCCAAAGACAAAAAAATCTCTCCGGAAATTATTGAAGAAATAAAAGAAGTCGTGAGAAATAAGATCGGCCGCTTTGCCGCTCCGGACATGATCCATCCGACCAGGGGACTTCCGAAGACACGATCCGGAAAAGTCATGAGAAGGATCCTGAGAAAAATCGCTGCGTCTGAGTACGATGGACTCGGGGATATTTCCACCCTCGCCGATCCTTCTGTCGTGGAAGAGCTCGTGAACGAACACAGGAACTCGAAGTAAGGCCCTCATCTCATTGAAACCATGGAAAGATGGTTTCGAGGGAAAGGCCCGGAAATGACTCTAAGTCCTTGTAAAAAATTCAAATTTTTGGGATATCCTCCGGGCGCGTGATAAATTGCGCCCAGAGGATCATCCATGAAAAAAACATTCCCGCTTCTTTTAGCTACTCTCATTGCCACTCCGGCGTTTGCTGGCATCATGACTTTTGATGCTTTGAAACTCTCGAAAGCAAGAGCACAGTATCTGATTTCGTCTGAGACCATCATCGTGAAGGTGAAGTCACAGGACAAGTTTGTACGAAACCATTCTGACCTCGGAAACTTTTCACCATTCTTCCAGGCCGAAGACGGAACATGGGGCTATTTAAAACTTCATCTTCTTCCGGATGCATTCACTGCCGCTAACATCATGGCCGAACTTTCTCAGGACCGTGAAATTGAGCACGCTTACTTTGCTCCGATTCCGAAGAACGCGTCTCTTCCGGATGCAAACCCGGAAAGTGTGGAAGCGAGTTATGTGGAAGAAACTCCGGACTTTGAATCACAACAGAATTATCTCCAGCCGGCCCCCGTTGGTGTAGGTGCCATCAAGGCCTGGGACATTGCTGGTGGAACCGGGAAGAATGTAAAAGTCATCGATATCGAAACTTGCTACGAAGATCATCACGAAGATTTTGAAACTCCTTTCTACGTGGGAAATAATCCGAGAAACTGTGAATCGACAGATCACGGAACTGCAGTCTGGGGAGAAATCGCGGCCAAGCGTGATGGGAAAGGTGTCACCGGAATTGCTCACGAAGCCCAGTACGGAATTTACGGATTCATTGAAGGCGATCTCGCGGACGTGGATGATCAGTACATCAAGAGTATCAATCTCGCGATCCAGGGAGCGATAGATAATCTCTCGTCCGGTGACGTGATGGTAATCGAGCAGCAGATGGTGGGCCCGGATCTGAAAAAATATACAGCAGTTGAATACTGGCCCCATATTTTTGACCAGCTGAAAGCGGCGACGAAGAAAGGCATTCACTGTGTTCAGGCCGCCGGTAACGGAAGCTCCAACTTCGATGATTCTTCTTATGAAGGAGCGTTTGATCTGAAGAAGCGCGACTCCGGATGTATCATGGTGGGCGCCGTTGGACCTACTGATAAAGAACGTCTCTCGTTTTCTAACTACGGTGCCCGCGTGGATGTGGCCGGTTACGGTCGCGGTGTTGTGACAACTGGATACGGTGATCTCTTTAACGCTGCTCCGGAAAGAAAATATACAGCGCGATTCTCAGGAACATCGAGTGCGACTCCGATCGTTTCCGGGGTGGTTGCAGTGATCAGTTCGATTGCGAAAGAAAACAGAAAGAAACTCACGCCAAAAAATATGCGTGATCTTCTTCGCCAGACTGGTGTTCCACAAGGTCCGACAACTCGTTCTCAACGTGTCGGAAATTTCCCGGTGATTGATCAGATGCTCAATAAGCTCCGCATCCGCCGCTAAAACCCATTCATAAAATTCTCAAGGTACTGTCTCTCACGGAAGCTCAGGCTTCCGAGGGGAGGCATGTGCTCCTTGTTCACCATGAAATTGATCGTGAGAGAGTTCTGCCTGGTAAGCGTTCCTCTCGCAAAAAACGACGTCTCGTTGTGACACTTCGTACATCTCGGAAGCTCCAGCGGAGCATTGGAGATCTTTCCTTCGTGCCGGAAAGGTGTTTCTCCGATCTGTGGAAGGATTTCGGCCTTCACTCTACCGTAGAGTTTAATTCTTAAATTCAGCAGAGAGACCTTCACCTGATCAAGCACTCCGATACTGCCTTCTGCAGGTCTGATCGCCCTGGGACCATTGGAGTGGCACATAAAGCACGAGACCTTGTACTCCATTCTCTTTCCTGTGGCGGGATCAAATTGTAGGAATTTCGCTTTGTCTTCCATGACAATGGAAAGACTATCCCAGTTTTTTTTCGGGAGAGTCTTTCCAGCATGCGACTGGCGCATGGTCCAGATTTCTTTTCCGCCTGACATCTTCCATTGAATCTCATTAAAGACCGGCTTTCCATCAACGGTTCTGGATTCCGCGGATTCAATTACGATCGGAGAAGAGAGAAAGGAATAAAGGGTTGTCCCCATGATGATTACCATCACAGGGACTAAGAACTTCATCATTGGCAGTTAAAGACCGTATTGAGTCCGTTGAGAGTCAGGATGGCCTTCTTACTGGAAAGACCAATCGGAGAATCGCAACCCGCTCTTCCGCATCCACCCCGGCCGAAGACCACACGTTTCGTGAGAGTGATGGGTGAAGCCTGGCCATCGGAAGTCGTCAGATCATACTTCGTGACTTCATAAAGAGCTTCGTCTTCGTAAACGTAATTCCCTTTGAGGATCTTGTTATCAAGAGCCGTCTGGAGAACGGCAACGGCATGATCCGGCTTTTCCTGGAAGATCTTGAGTTTTTGACCCTGGTCATTTACGCACTCGTAGGAAACAGCATAGGCCTGTGACATGGTTAAGACTGTGAATAGTGAGAGAGAAAATTTCATCGGCGCCTCCTTTGGCCCGATCAACATACAAAAAGGCATGTCTTATATAAAATTAATTGATTTTATGTATCGATAAGATAATTTAATGGCATGAAGATATCTCATCTGGGTCTCTCCGCTTTTTACCAATGTGCCCGCACCCTCAACATGACAGCTGCTGCAGGAGAGTTGGGTCTGACCCAATCGGCCCTTTCCCAGCGTCTTTCTCAATTGGAAAATGAGCTGGAATCCACATTGTTTTTCCGGGATTCCAAAGGGCTGGTTCTGACGGAAATGGGAGAAAGACTTCTTCGTTTCGCGGAAACAAACCAGGGTCTGGAGGATGAGCTATTACGGGATCTCAAGGGAACCCGGGGAGAACTTTCCGGAAATATTATGATCGCGGGATTTTCCAGTATCATCCGCTCTCTCGTCATTCCTTCTCTTTCACCATTCCTCCGGAAAAACCCGATGGTGAATCTCTCGTTCCAGTCCTATGAAATGTCCGAGCTTCCTTCGATCCTCAGTTCATCCCGCGCAGATTTCATCATCATGGATTATGAGATGAATAAGAAAGGCATTCACCAGGAAGTTTTGACTCTTGAGGAATACGTGGTGATTGAAAGTGCCCGCTATAAAACACCGACAGATATTTATCTTGATCATGGTCCCCATGATAACGCCACAGAATCGTTTTTTACTGCTCAGGATAAAAAGCATCCTTTCCGGCGGTCATTCATGGGGGACGTTTATGGAATTATACTCGGCGTAGAAGAAGGCTTAGGCCGGGCCGTCATGAGCCGGCACCTTGTGGAAAATAATAGGAAAGTGAAAATTCTCAGGGGATTTAAGAGTTACAAGAGGCCCGTGACGCTTCACTATTATGAACGCGCTTATTATCCGGAACTTTTTCAGACAGTGAAGGAAGAACTTCTTACTCTACGTAATAATGGATAAGGACTTTGTTCATATCCCGGTTGTAGCAGACATCGATGGAGCCGCCGTTCTTTTCGTCCGTTAGTCTCACACTTGATGTTGTCGTAACTGCAAATGCTTTACCTATTACCGGACCGCCACCACAGGCATTCATCAGAGATGATACCCATACTCTGCCCTTGAAAAGTGCAGGGAAATCTTCGTGACTGATTTCAAAATAACATTTCACAAGAATATCGGTGAATCCATAATCTTCGCATTCAGCAGAACTTACTGAGGGAAGTTCAGACAGATTCAGATAGTTCCGGATGAGTTTCCGGTTCTCGAATGGGACATATATAAAATATGCCGTTACGAGGATGATGATCAGGGCGATTACCACCTTGAAAACTTTCAGAAGAAATTTCATTTCAGGTTCTGGGTTTTCTGGCGGGATTCTTCGGCCATCTTCTGGCGATAGGCCTGAAGTTTTTTATCCAGCGACTCGTTGTGAGTGGCGAGAATCCGTAGAGCGAGAAGACCGGCGTTTGTGGAGTTATCAATGGCAACCGTTGCAACGGGTATGCCCTTCGGCATCTGAACAATCGAAAGGAGACTATCCATTCCGTTCATGGCCGTGACGTTGACAGGAACGCCTATCACGGGAAGAGTTGTATAAGAAGCGAGCATGCCCGGAAGGTGAGCTGCTCCACCGGCCCCGGCAATGATGACTTTAACGCCATTGGCTTTTGCCCACGTGGTGAATTTTTCGAGATCTTCCGGAGTCCGGTGTGCTGAAACAACTTCTGCGTGAACTTCAACTCCAAACTCAGTCATCACATCTTTTGCGGCCTTCATGATTTTCCAGTCAGAATCACTACCCATGACAACAGCGACTTTCATAAACGGTACTCCCGGAGAATTTTCTCTCCCAGACTTTTTAAATCATGCTTTCCGGTTACGTCTACGAGATTCACGTGACCCATCTTGCGACCAGGAGCACATTTCTCTTTACCATAGAGCTTCGGGACTATTTTCACCCCGGATGGAAGCTCCGGCAACGTTAAAGGAACATCCTTACCGTGACTTTGGCCGAGGATATTCACCATGAGGGAAGGCATCGTTTCCGGACTTTTTCCGGGAAGTCCTGCCAACGCATCGGCGAGAAGATCAAATTGCGAAGCTGTGCTGGCATCAATCGTGAGATGCTGGGAATTATGCGGACGGGGCGCACCTTCGTTAATCGTCACCTGGTCATTCTGATCAACAAAGAATTCAAAATTAAATATTCCGTTCAACGGATGGGAAGAAAGTTTCTGGATCGCTTCCGTCACTGCATTCCTGACTTGCTCACTTACTCGGGCAGGATACTGGACAAGATGGCAAATACCATTTTGTTGAAGAGTCTCTACCAGTGGAAGAAAGGCAATATTCCCGTCTGAACTCCGGACAAATCCCTGCGCCACTTCTGTTTTAAGATGGATCTTTTCTTCGAGGAGGAGCGGAAGGCCAAAATCTCTGATGACCGTTCTCAGTTCATCCTGCGACCGAATGACCCGGACTCCTTTTCCATCATAACCGCCGGCATTGGCCTTCGCGATCAGGGGATAAGCGATTTCAGATTTCTCATTTTCAAAAGAAATGATCTGCCACTGGGGAGAGGGAAGGCCGAGTTTTTGAAACAACGTTCTCTGCGAGATTTTATCTGCGAAATGCTGGTAACTTGAAATTTCCGGGAAGAGTGAAGTGATCTTCTCTCCCAGAAGCTTTTTTAGTTCAGATTCTTTGAGGAATTCATTTTCCAGAGTGAAGACATCGTTTTCTGCGACAAATCTTGCGGAATCACGGGTAACTTTCCCCGGAAAAATTCTTTCCATCGGTGAGTTTTCCGATTGAAGAAGTGCCAGGAAAGGGAGGTTTTTGCGCGTAAGAGATTCCGCCAGCATCAGGGCCAGCTGACCATCCCCGATAATACCAATTCTGGAAGGTTTGACTTGTTGTATCAATTTCGCTCCCTGCGAGTGCAGTGTATTAGTTGGACTTATACTTAGTATTAGTAAAACTAATTTATCTTATTGGCAACTCCCATTCTTTTTTCTACTCTGGGAGAAAGATCAGGAGACAATCATGTGTGGAATAGTCGGCATCACCGGATCGCAGGAAGCGAGCTCGCAGGTGCA
>CANGAC010000128.1 GCA_947451425.1 Bacteriovoracaceae bacterium
AGAAGGCCGGGGAAGTCCGCATTCCGGTCTCAGAATTCTTTCCGCGCGATCTGTCTTACGTGACTTATCAGGGCTCACTCACGACTCCACCTTGCTCAGAAGGTGTGACCTGGATCGTGCTTAAGACTCCGGTTGAAGCATCCCGTTCACAGCTCTCGGTTCTTCAGAAAATCACGGGTGGACCTAATAACCGTCCGGTTCAGAGTCTCAATGGCCGTGCTCTCCTGACCGATTCCCTCTAAACTATTCCGGAAGGGGAGGATTTGTATCCTCTCCTTCACATCTCTCCCTCTCACAGGCAATTACCTCCCCGGAATGAATGATTTTTCATGATTATTTCATTCTCCCGGAGCGTTCCTTCCTTATACTAGGACTATAGAAATTTTCAGGAGTTAAATCATGGCGACAACAACAACCGCTGTTTCAGATTCTGGTTCTTCGTGGGCCGGAGATGTTAAGGCAGGCCTCGTGGTCTTCCTCATCGCCCTCCCGCTTTCTCTCGGTATTTCCATTGCCTCAGGTTCTCCTTCTACTGCCGGTCTTATCTCAGCTATCCTCGGTGGTATCGTCGGTGCTTACCTCGGTGGATCATATGTGACGATCAACGGCCCGGCCGCTGGTCTCATCGTCGTTGTTCTCTCGGCTATTCAGAGTCTTTCGTTCGGCGATCCGCTCATGGGCTTCAAGCGCTTTCTTGCGGCAGTCGTAGTTGTTGGTGCTCTCCAGATCATCAGTGGATTATTCAAGATGGGGCGCTTTGCTGCGATCTTCCCGTCATCTGTTGTTCACGGGATGCTGACGTCCATCGGTCTCATCATCATGATCAAGCAGGTACACGTTCTCTTCGGCTCTAAGGCCCAGGGCTCGATCATCAACTCGATCGTGCAGATTCCTTCTTCCATCATTTCAGCGAACATGCACGCGGTGATCATCAGTGTGATCGCGCTGGCGATCCTGCTGGCCTATCCGCACATCAAAACCGGTTTCACGAAGATCATTCCCGCGCCACTCGTCGTGGTTCTGGTCGCCATCGGTGTGGCAGTGAATTTCGCTGACCTGGCACTCGTGAAAATCCCCCTCGATATCCGCGAGTTTTTCATCACTCCGTCTTTTGACATGATCATGTCGAAAGAATCCATCATGGCGATCGTCGCGATTTACTTCGTGGCTTCTCTCGAGTCGATTCTTTCTGCCAGCGCAGTTGATAAGCTCGATCCGCTTCAGCGTGAATCCGATATGAACCGTGAGTTCTGGTCAAAAGGTGTCGTGAATCTTTGCTGCGGTCTCCTCGGTGGTCTTCCGATCATTGCGGAAATCGTCCGTTCTTCGGCGAACATCACTCAGGGTGCGAAGACTCCGCTTTCGAACTTTTCGCACGGTATTTTCATTCTCGTTTTTGCGGCCCTCTTCCCGGCGGCACTCAATATGATTCCGCTTCCGGCCCTCGCAGCGATCCTCGTTCTCGTCGGTTTCCGCCTCGGTCACCCGAGACAGTTTAAAGAGATGAAGGAAATGGGAACGGCTTCGTTTGTTGCCTTCCTCACAACAATTGTTCTCACTCTTGCTGAAGATCTTCTCGTGGGGATCTTCGCCGGGATCATTGTGAAAGGAATTATGTCTTATTTCCAGGGTGCGAAGATCACGATGACTCCGACTTACCAGCTCCGCAATCAGGGTGACGAAGCGATGCTTGAGTTCGAACACTCACTCACGTTTTTCTCCGCGATCAAGCAACGCCAGCTTCTGACAGACCTTTCTCAGTACCGCACGGTCGAGATTAACCTGAAGAATCTCAAGTTCATTGATCCTACGTCGCTGGCGATTTTCTCGAAGGAGACGCACCGGCTTCAGAAAGAAGGGAAGAAGGTTACGCTTCACCTGCCTCAGAAGTACGAGCACGTTTACAAGAATCTCAAAGCTCACTAAAACGAAGGACCCGAAAGGGTCCTTTTTTTTTGCCCCACTTAGAGCTAAAATCGAGCATGCTCAAAAGTTTCACCCTCGCCCTTTTCGCCCTCCTGGGACTCGATGCCCGTGCCCAGGACTATAAATCCGGCCATCTCATCGTGGGTTGCTCGATTCTGGACATGCGAGGGAATCACTTGAAAACTTTTCCTGGAAGAGTCTGCCAGTTTTTTGAAAACGGCAGTTACATCACAGGAATTCGGCAGACGCTACGCTTTGTGAATAAGTCCGATGCTGTTTTGTGGGAACTCCCGACGGTGGCCCATCACACGCTTAATCTCAGTGCCGACAAAAAACGAATTCTGGTCTTAGACCGGGTAGATTTTAAATCCGGAGAAAAAATCCTCAAAGAAGATCTGTTCCGGATCCTTGACCGCGACGGAAAGACACTCGCGGAGTCTCCCGCTCACGTCCTGATGTCGCAGCTGAAGTCTCTCGGCATAAAATATTCCGACCAGGATCTCACTCACTTCAATAGTTTCTACGAAATTCCCGAGCTCGGGCCGGGGCTTGAGCTTCCCGACTACGTGAAACCGGGAAACCTTATTCTTAATGCGCGTTTCCTGGGTATCTTCTTCGTCTCCGGGGATCTAAAGAAAATTCTTCATTTTCTTCCGATGAAATCCTCCGTGAAGAACAACATCCATGACGTCCAGGTGACATCCGCCGGAAAACTATTCTATTTTAATAATCGGGTGGCCACGGAGAAGGGAGATGAATACTTTTCTTCCGTAGAGGAGTTCGATTTTGCGAGTCAGAAATCACAAAAT
This sequence comes from Bacteriovoracaceae bacterium, assembly GCA_947451425.1. Taxonomy (GTDB): domain Bacteria; phylum Bdellovibrionota; class Bacteriovoracia; order Bacteriovoracales; family Bacteriovoracaceae; genus Peredibacter. The sequence continues at coordinate 2,736 of CANGAC010000128.1, forward strand.
CTTTTCGAGGCAAGTCCGCGGGAGATTTTCTTTTCTCCCGACGGGGGGGGAGCGCAGCGACTGGATAAAGAGCATCTCCTTTTTTCTCACCAACTCACGGGCTCGTATGTCTATTCCCTGAAAGATAAAAAGATCCTGATGAGTATCACCAAGACCCATTCTCCCGCGGGCGAATCCTTTCCCCTGCAGACGGCAAAAGCTGAAAATCTCACGAGTTTCCTGAAGTTTCGAAAATAGCCGAGTGATCCAGTCCCTGAAAGGCAAATACTACCTGAAGAGGGAAATCATGAGGCGAGTGGTAATCTTAAGACGTGAGATTGCTCCTACTGATTTTTACCCTCATCTTCCCGTTAACCCTTCTTGCTTTCGATGAATTCGAAGTCGCACCCAAGCTCGGTCTCGATGTTGGGTTGGGCGGGAAACCGTGGACCTTTCTCGGAACCTCTTCCGTTTTCGTGAACGAAGATCTTTCGCGCCAGATGATGGTCGTGAGAAACGCTCCCGGGAAAATTAAAACCATCCAATTCATCGAAGCTCCGGGTTACCTCATCGTGAATATCCCGGAAGGAAAAGAAACTTTCACTTCGCTGGCCCTCGTTGGGATCACCAAAGAAAATATTCTTCCGTATCTCGATGCCGTGACCTTCTCCTGGAAAACTCTTCTTCCGTTCATTCCCTCAGCGCATGCGACTGCGTGTGCGCCTTCTGGCATGCCCGCCATCCCAGGTCTCACGGAACTCACCACCTATTTCACCACCGGTGCCGGTGCGGGATTTGCGAGATGCCTCATGAATTTCGCACAGGGTGCGTGGGACGCCACCGGAGGAGTTGTCAAAAACTTCCTTCAGGGTGTGGGTCATCTCATTTCCGATCCCCGCGGATTCTGGGACGGAAAAGTCGCCCAGATGAGAAACATGTGGAACTTCATGACACATTTCCGCCAGAGCATGAGCGGAGTCATTCAGCAGGTAAGGGGTCTTACTCCGGAGATCATTACACAGATGATGTGCGGATTCCTGGGCGGTGTGGGAGCGGGAATCGCCGTTGCTCTGCTCACCGGCGGCGCGGGCCTCGGACCGCTTATGGCCAGAGTCACTGCATACGTTTCTAAAATCGCAGGACTTGCGAGAGTCTTTTCACTGTTAAGTAGTCTCGGAAGACTGGCGACCATACCAGGAAGATTCTTCGAGGGCATTGCCAGTGGTCGCATCGGCGAGGCGGTGATCGACCGCCTGGACGCGTTCGCGAGAAACAGAATGAATCACATGGTGGAAGGGGCGATTCAATGCGCGCTCTGATCATCTATTTTCTTTTCACATCCTATGCGTTTGCCATCTGCCGCGGATTCCAGCGGGCGGAAGAGCTCCTCGACACACGAAGATTTCTTTCGGCTTCTAATGAGCACTTACTCCGGAATGAAGAGCGACGTCGTCACAGGCTTCCACCGGAGTCCGAAGAGATCCTTCAGTTAAACGACATCAATCAGGCGCGGAGTTTTGCTCACAATTTTCCGGCGATCCGCGATTTAGGTTTTCCTCCACTTTCTGCCAACACCTGGACTCCGCACATCAAGCGCGCCGTTGGTGGCTCACGGGCCGGAGGATTAAAGGACGGATGGAAGATCAATCACAATGGTCGCTACGCCGTCATCCGCCTCGATTTCGATCCGCAGAAGGGCATGCACTACAATATCGAACTCGAAGATTCCGCCAGGCGGACTCACAAACTTGCGATTGAATTTAACTGCAACAATCGCCCCTGTACCGAAGCCGATTACATGAGAACCATGGCGACCCTTAACCGCTGAGTAAATCAGACTAGTCAGTCACTCTTAAGCCTAAATTCAGAAACTCTGCGTTTCCCACAGGATAAAATCTTTTTATGGGATCAGAAATCAATTCTTCTTATTTCCTCACTTTCTTTGTCATCCTCGCCGGGATGGCAGCCGTTCTCATTCACGAGATCAGAGAAAAAAAGAAGTATCAGAAAAAATATCATGAGCTCTCCGAAGAGCGGGCACCGGATCTTCTCGGCAAGGGAAAATTCTCTGAGCTGGGGCTCATGTGCGCCGGGATTGCCCACGAAATCAGTAATCCGCTCACCATTGTCATGGGGAACGCGCAGCTCATTCTCCGGAACTATAAAAAGCCCGAGAAAGAAAAAGAAATCACCAAGCGGATTCACCAGATTAATTACCAGTCCGAGCGGATTCAAAAAATCATCACGGGCCTTCGCCACTACATCTACCGCGATGATGAGATCATGGAAGACTACATCCAGCTGAGTGAATTGATGGACAGTGTCCTTCTCTTCTGCGGCCAGCGCTTTAAGAATCACGGGATCGAACTTCGCCTGAATAACCTCGAAACATCTTTCATCAAGGGCCAGCGGGGACAGATCGAGCAGGCGGTGTTGACCCTTTTAAATAATTCCTTCGATGCCATCGATCACCTAAAAGAAAAATGGATTGAGATCAGTGCTGTCACCGTCCAGACCACTGTCTGCATTCACTTTAAGGATTCCGGAAACGGCATTCCGGAAAAAATTAAAAATCATATGATGGAGCCGTTTTTCACGACCAAAGACACGAAAGGAACGGGGCTCGGACTTCCGCTGGTGAAGAGCATTGCCGAAAAGCATGGGGGAGATCTCACTTACGATGAGAAAGAAGAGCACACGACCTTCATCCTGGAACTTCCGCGCTCAGATTTCACCCGGATTGAGCCGAAGTCACTCAGCTAAGAAAATTTCTGCGTTTCTCGATAGCCGCGAATTGATTTTCCTCACTATTTTGAGTTCAAACCACAATTCTTCTGACGGCAAAACGTCCATTAACATTCCGGACTTCATTTCCTTTTCCACGAGAAACGCTGGCAAGACCGAAACTCCGAGACCGGTCTTCACCATCTGAAGATGAGCGATAAGAGAGTTCGAGCTGATGGTGATCTTGGCCTCAGGATACTTCCTCTTAAGCTTCTCGAGAGTGGGAAAGCGCTTCACCCGCGCACTATCGACTTCGCGCGAACCGATGAACGACGTGAGAACCTTTCTGTCTTTGGCGAATTTCTTTGCGACGACCAGGTGAAAGCGCACTTTCATGAACGTAGAGCTCTGAAGTGTCGGTGAAAGGTTTTCGGGAAGATGAAAGAGGAGAGCAAAGTCCGCCTTTCTTTCATCCACCATACGGGCGATATCCGTCGCGGTCCCGGTCTGGATCACGGGATAGATATCGGGATGAAGTTTCATCATCTTCTGTATTTTTTCAGGAAACATTTCCGCTGCAAGAAGATCCGTCGTCCCGATCACCAGCGGCCCCTCAGCTTTCGCCTTCATGTGACCGAGCGATGCTTTGAGCGCATCGACTTCCTGGAAGACTTTCTCCGCCCGCTGATAAACTTCCGTTCCCTCCGGTGTGAGAGTAAGACCCTTTCTCCCGCGGATAATGAGCGGCGAGCCCACTTCCTCTTCAAATTCCTTCACCATCCGGGAGAGTGACGGCTGGGCCACTTTCAGCTGTTCCGCCGCCCGGGTAAAACTCCCCATTGCGGCCACTTCGTAGAAATATCTGAGCTTTAAGAGGTTCATATCTTTTTCCTATAATAATATTACTTATTATATATTTTATTTATGCGACCCTTTCAAGCTAGCTTCCCCGAAAAGCGAGGAAACTATGAAAAAACTGCTCTTCTGCCTTCTCTTTCTTTCGGCCACGGCCTTTGCCGACCCATACTATTTCGTGAAACGCACCTATCTCAATCTCGAAGACGTCGACTTCGAGGAATGCGCGCGGACGTACCGCTTCTTAAACGGAAACTTCGCCGACTGCACGATCTCGCTCAAGGACACGTCTGTTCTTTCCCAGATTACCTATCCGGGGCTCAATGTTCAGAGCTGGAGCGAGAAGATTGACCTTCCCGGGCTCGAAGTGAGCCTGGGGTTTTATCCCTACCAGCGAAACACGAGCACCATGAACGACGGCATGTCCTTCACCGTGTCCATGACCTTTAATAAAATCGGAAGGCCCGGCTACCTCGAAACCATCGATGCCTGGAGATTCGGGATCTATAATTTCGAAACGGTTCTCAAAAAGGCGCTGGCCGAATTTTCCGACAGGGAAATCTACAAATCTATCGAGATGGTTTCTCTTCTCCCGCACGACAACAGAAATTTCCGCGACGACGTCTCAGGTGTTGTCCGCGTAGGAGAGCGCTTCCACAAGTATGACTTAAGGGAATGCGAAAAAACTTTCTCGAGCGAGCAGCCGGACTGGTACGAGCCCTGGATCTCGGGATGCTCACTGGTTGAGATCACCGAATCCATGAAAACCAGATCCGGTATTCCTCTGACACCGGATTTCTGGGCAATGAATATCCACCGCACACCTGAGTCTGTTCACCCATGTGGCGACCGGAAACTGAATCTTAGCGGCGACTATCTCTCGATGGAAGGGGGTGCCACTTTCAACGAGATCCGCTCTTGCGTGGAAGAAATTCTCGCTAAAAACAAAGGCCATTCTTCGCACTTTATCTATAAGGGAACGTCCCTTCTTCCGGGTGAGAGGGCGGTAGGAACTATTATAAGAGAATTCGAGGGAAGAAAGGCGCTTTTAGGCATCAAATCTCTGTAGAAATTGCACGTTTGGGGACGAAAGATGGGGAGTTTTGGTAGCTAAGGGAATGCGTTTCCTGATCTCCATCCTCCTCTTCTCAACCCTCGCTCAGGCAGGTGATGATCTCTCTACCCGTCTTTCAAAAGTGATTGAACCGCAGATCGAAAAACGCATCAAGAGCACCATCGTCGGAGTCTACGTTAAGGGCAACGTACAGTTTCTGACTTACGGAAATGTCCGTCCCGATCCCGACACAATCTTTGAGATCGGCTCTCTCACCAAAACTTTTACCTCTCTCATTTTCGCCATCGCCATTGAAAAGGGACTCGTCACTCCCGACACAACTCTCGCCGAACTTCGTCCGGAATGGCTGGGTCAGGCAACCGGAAACATCCGTCTCATCGAACTCGCCACTCATCGCTCGGGACTTTCCCGTCTTCCGTGTGATTTGAAAATTACCAATCCCGCTAATCCTTACGCCGACTATACCGAAGCCCAGCTCATCGCAAGCATCACTGATCGCGTGGGGTGCAAGTTCGCTGCTCACCCCACTCAGAATGTGGTGTATTCCAACTGGGGTGCCGCCCTTTTAGGAAATGCGATCTCCGCTGCTTCGAAACTGAGCTACGGAGAGATGCTCAAACTCTGGATCACAGAACCACTGGGCATGAAAGATACCGTCATCAAACTTTCTCCTGAGCAGCGCCTGAAGCTCGCCCAAGGCTACAACGAACAATTGAAACCGGCGGGACTCTGGGATCGCCAGGGTCTTCTCGGGAATGGCGCCATCATGTCATCGGCCCGCGACATCATGTTATACGTAGAGGCCATGCTTCATCCGGAAAAGACTTCTTTTCCCGAGGCGATCAAACGGGTCGAAACTCTTCAGTATGTGTTCATTGCGTATAACTGGTTTGTCACATCGGCCGGAAGCATCTGGCATGACGGAATGACGGGCGGATATTCGAGTCTGACGAAAGTATATCTTAAAAAAGATTTTGCGATTTTTCATCTCACCAATACAGAAGCCGAAGTGAAGTGCTTCATCGAAGCCGTGGAAGAGATTCCCTGTCAGCCTATCTAGCAGCGCTTCGCCCGCGCCGGCGAAGCCTTGCGTTACTCTCTTGCAAGAATTTCTAGTTCTGCTTTGATTTAAAAACTGGTTGGGGGGAGCGAAGAGCTTGCAGGCACTTTTGGGTTTCCCCAACCCGTACAAGAATAAAAAAGCCTCCGCGAGGGAGGCTTCTCATTTTAAGAAAGTCGAAATTTTTTTATTTAAACAGATCGTTCAGAAGGGCCGCGAGTCTTTTTCCGCCGCTTAAGAGCTGCTGATTCATGAGAGCCGCGTTTCTGTTGTAGTAGGCCTGGTCGAGGACAACAGAATTATTCGTGATGTTGCGGAAGTTATAGATATCT
>CANGAC010000129.1 GCA_947451425.1 Bacteriovoracaceae bacterium
TCTCGGTATCGAGGAGTTTAATGGATAGTGAGGAGTACTCTCTTTGGGCGCGGTCGCGATCATGTGTGAGGCGAACGATCTCATCGTTCATGCTCTTCATTTCGTCCAGAAGGACAATTCTCTGTGTGTTGAGTTCCGAGACCTGGGCCTCGAGGCTCGATTTTTCTTTGTGGAGAGCGCGGTATTTCCCCGACATTTCCTCGAGGATTCCCTGGAGCCTCAATCTTTCGGCGTCTTTTTCGCCGATCTCACGGATGCCGGTTTCAATGGACGAGCGGACAACTGCCAGTTCCGCATCAAGTTTTGTTTTCTCCGCGTGGTATCTGAGTTCCAGTTCTTTTTTATCTTCGTGTGATTTTTTTGTGAGAGTTTCCAGTTCCTGGTGGATCGTCTTGATCTTGAGATCAAGGGCGTTTTCCTCACTCGTGAGCTGGCCAATTCTCATGCCGGCGCGCTCAACTTCAAACTGAAGTGTCGTGAGCTTCCGGTGGGAATCCTGGGCATCGTATTCGACTTTATTAAGCTGACCTTTCTTCGAGGAAAGTTTTTCTTCCGCCTTCATGAGCTCGATGCGAAGTTCCGCATTGAGGTTCTTGAGATGAGTTTCCTGGTCTTTGTGACGTTCAATGTGCTCGATGAGCTTGTTCTTCTCACCTTCGAGACCAGAGAGGCTGGCCTTCGTCTCAACCAATTTGACCTGAGATTCTTTCCTCTGAGTTTCAAGGAAGTTCAGTTCTTCCTGGAGCCCCTGGACTTCATGATCAAGGAGGGTTTTCTCCTTCAGGACCTGCGCCATGTGGCTGCGGATTCTTGCTGTTTCGTGAACCGCATTCTGGTTTCTGACGAGAATGGATTCCACTCTCTGAGTTTCGCTCTCGATTTCCTTTTCCTGGTCCTCAAACTCTCTGGCAAGTTCCAGGAGTTCTTCTTCGCGTTTTCTTGACTCGAGCTCGAGTTCCGCGAGTTTGATCCTTTGCTTATCCACTTCCTGAGAACGCGCTTCTCGTTCATCTTTCAATGTCCTTAAGACGAGGTTCTGGGAAACGATATTTTCTTTGAGCTGCCTCTCATCCCCTTCCAGGCGTTTTACGTAATCACGGAGATCACGGATTTTTCCTTCTTCATCCTGGAATTTCTGGTGATGATTCTTCATCTCATGGGAGAGCTGCTCTTTCTGGGAACGAAGGCCCTCGACTTCCGCGGAAAGCTTTCCTTTCTGCTGGGACTCTTTCTGAAAGGCCTTGAGGATCTCATCGAGATCCTGGCGCTTCTTTCCTTCTTCGTGTTTCAGGGTCTTGAGCTCAGATTCCTTCTCGCGGATGCGGAAGTTCATCTTCTCCAGGCGCTCCTTGAATTCACTTTCAAAGAATGGAGGTGGGTCTTCTGTTTCCTTCTCCGGCTGGGAAATCGAGAACTGATAGCGGGAATTCTGAATGGAGATGACTTCGCCGCCCTGATAGCGCACTTCTTCCCGGTGCGGGAGGATCAGGGCATTCATGAACATCTGATGATTCGACCCGAGTTCTTTGATAAAAATATTTCCGCCGGAGATTTTCACCTCGAGGAGCTTTCCTTCCACATCAGGGAGACGCAGATCGCATTTCTCATCTGACCCCACGAGGATTGGTCCCAGTGAGGAGAAAAGATATTCCTGGCTCTGGCCGTCGCGGGAAACTTTGATGATGAGAGATGCCACTGGATTCTCCTCTTACAACTTAAGCTACGTCTTGCTCTTTCGGACTCGGGGTCTTCGCCGTCGCCCTCACGGCGAGCGCTTCAGAGGCCACCGCCGGTGTGACATGGTCTTTCCCCATGCGGCCCCACCATCTGCTGATCGGACGAATGAGAGTCACGAATCCCACGTCGACACTGAGCTCTTTCGAGATCAGGTCTTCCGAAAGGACTTCGATCGGATCGCGTTCCGAATCAAAGCTGGAAATTTCATCCGGAAGCTTATTGCTCGCCGACATGTTCCAGAGAATGTCGAACTCGTTTTCGAGCCTTTCCACGGTTCCCATGTAGACTTTTTCGCAGCTGAAGAAAGTGTTCATGAAACTCATCGACACGGAAAGAATGATCCCGATGATGGACGTCGACATCGAGAAGGAAATTTTCAGGAGGAAGTTATCCATGATGACTTTCGAGCCTTCCACATCGGCGAGGTTCATTCCCCCGAGCTCCGGAAGGGCCTTCATGATCCCGAGGAAGGTACCGAAAATCCCCCCGACGATGAAGAGTCCTGGGACCGTATTGAGGAAGTCGTTAAACACCGCCACGGGAAGGATCCCGAAGACTTTATTGAAGCAGGGATTATTTCTTAAAACAGTGTTCGAGATTTCCAGGAACTTTGGACGCTCGCCCCACTTCAGGAATTTCACCTGTTTCATGATGTCGTTCACCATGCGGGCCGATCCCTGCTGAACCAGGAAGACTCTGTCGGTCACAGTCATAATGGCGTCAGGGTTTCTTCTTTTGAGGATCGAGCGGACTTCGAAGACTTCGTAGTACGTGATCTCAAGAAGTCTCTTGGTGATCACGTAAAACGACTGCTCGGCTTTATCATCACGGGCATCCATGAACTTCTTCACGCGCTTACTGAACTCTTTCGAGAACCAGTCCTCCCGTCTCACCGTATAATAGATGAGAAACCGAAGCGAGACGGCGAAGATGAAAAACAGTGCCATCGCCGGCATCAAAAGGTCGGTGGCAAAGACCACCACTCCATCAACAATTCCCTGAACAATATCCTGGCTCATAAAACTCCCCTTAATCCTTTAAGTTGAAACGGATGATAACTTTCTGGGATTTTTCGCAATTGTATTTAGCGCAATAATCTTTATGGTTAAGTCCTGAAGCGATGTCGCGTCCTTTTACTTCTTCCGCGAGGAACGAACGACCGGTCACTTTCACGAGAGGCAAGAGTTCTTTCTGGTGCTTGTACGCCATCTCTTTCTTGTCGAAGATGTAGCTGAAGATCGACTTCGCCCGGTTGTACGAAAGATCCAGGTTGTACGCGACCGCGGCCTTGTCTTCGTCACTTAAGCTCTGAGGATCGATGTACTTCCCTTTATACGTCGGAGAAGAGAACCCGACGATTTCCACGGAAGAAATCTCGCGGGCCACTTTCTCATCCTCTAAGAGAGCTTTTGAGTAAGTCGGGACGAATTTCTGGAGGATCTCTTTCATGTTGGACTTGAGATCCGCTTTCCCGGTATCGAAGTACTCTCCGAACTGAATGGTCACGTCCCCGTTCTTCCCGTCCACGTTCGCTTTGATGCCATTTTTCGCGAGCTGGTCAGCAACTTTCTTCGCGAGTTTTTTCTTCTGCTCCATCACTTCCTGCGCACGCTTCAGGTCACCCGAAAGACCATCCTTGTCCTTCTGAAGTTTGTCGATCGCTGCTAAGTAACGTCCATGTTCCTTCTTGGCATCGGCCAGCTTATTAGACGCATCCTGCGCCTCGCCTTTGGCCTTGCCTACTTCATCCTTGAGCTTATTAAGTTCGTTATCAAGTTCAGCTTTTTCTGCTGCCACTTTGTTCTTGAAGTCCCCGAGGGCCTTCGACTTCTCCGCAGCTGTCGCTTTTTCGAGGTTCAGCTGGTTCTCAAGTTGTTCGCGTTCTGCGTTCATCTTGTTATTGAAGTCAGACTTCATCTGCGCCATCTTGGCTTCATGCTCGGCCTGCGCCTGGGCAAGTTCTTCTTTCATGCCTTCCGTAGCATTCTGGAGCTGCGATATCTTCTTCGCGTTATCCAGTTTGATCATCGCGATCTGTCTGTTTAAGACGGCCTGAGAAGTATTGGCCTTCGTGGCCGTCTCACGCAGTTCCTTGATCTTTTCCGACAGGTTCGAATTCAGGTTCTGAATTTTGGCCTGGGTCTGGTTCAGACTTTCTGTCTTCTCTTCCACCTCATCCTGGAGGCGTGCCACTTCGTTTTTCCGTTGTTCGAGAATTTCCTGCTTCTCTTTGATCTCGCGGTCCTGCTCAGAAATCTTCTGCTGGTTCTCAGCAATGATCTGCTTCTTCTCGGAGATGTCTTCGTTCTTCTCCTTGATGACCTCGTTTCTGAACTTGATCTTCTTATTCGAAAGCAGGTTGGTGTTCACGATGTTGCGAACCATCTGCTGATACTGGTTAAGCGCACGCGCCTTCGAATCGTTCTCGGCGGCCTGCGCTTCCAGTTGTTTCTTCTCTTCCTTCGCTTCTTCCTGAAGCAAAGACAGTTTCCCCATCAGCTCTTCATACATGCGGGCCTCATCCGGTGAAGCCTCTTTCTCGAGATAGTCATCCTTGAGCGCATTGTATGCCTGGATCTGTTTCTTCAGATCCTGGTTCTCAGTCTTTACTTTCTGGTACTCGATCTGCGACTGGACACTCGAAGTTCCGGATCGGAGAGAGGCAACCACATAAAGAAGAAGAAAGACGACGGAAAGAACCATGAACAAGTCCGAATACGAGGTCCAGAAGGAACCTTCTTCCTCGTTCTTCGCTTTCAGCTTTTGATAGTCCAAACTCATATTGAATCTCTCTCTGTGTGAAAATCATTTTCAGGATTTGAGGCATGTTACTCTTCTGATTCCCTCGCAACCGGAAAATCAACAAAACGAAATGTCTTAGCTACTTAGTTGAAATTGCTACGATAATTCTTTGTGGCGCCTGAATTTAGAGGGGTGAGTACGAATGGTGGCACAACCACTTTAGTGGTGTGAATTTACTTACAGATTGCTTCTTTAAAATCGAGAAATGAGATTTCGAATTTCTTGTCGAGTTCCTTATCTTTGTACGGCACCATGTATTTGTCATACGACGCATTCCACGGATCCATCGTACAGATCACGGAATCTTTGAGCATGCGACCGGAAGAAAAATCGGAAAGATCCTTTCCGACGGACTTCATCTCACTCTTGAGCCCGGGATCCGTCACTTTCCTCGGATCAATTTTTCCGAATTCCACGATAAGCGGATCAAAGATTTCTTTGAGCGTCTCAAACATCGTCACATCTTCCGTGATCGTGAGGTAGCGCGCTTCCGGATGCTCTTTCCAGTCGAGAGTGGAAGCGAGCTTTCCGCGCTCATAGGACGAGAGATACGAAACCCAGGTTTGAATCGTGCGGATGAGAAGCTGTGCCTCACAGGTTTCATCACAATCAGCGGGCTTACTCGTCAGGACAAATTGCTTCAGGTAAGCCGCAACTTTCTGGACATCTTCCGTGTAATGAATGCCAAGTTCACGCAGGTTTTTTCGGACACAGCCGAAGTCGCCAGCGGCACAGGTCATCGCCGCCATTTTCTTCTCGCGGAGACCGCGGTAGTACGCGCGGGTCGATTCGTCCGTGCCCTTGTATTCGATGGGCGACGTGCGCTCACAGACATTCTTTACGGCGTCAAAGTCTTTCATCCATCTGGAGAAGTTCTGATCACTCCTCTTCGGAGACCTCTCGCCTCTCATGATCTCATCGTAGACAACATCCCCGGGAGCAAGTTGGCAAAGGATAGACTGATAAAACAGACTCGCAGACTTCAGAATCTTTAGCCACTTTGTATCGAAGCTTTTGTACCTCTTTATGTCTTTAGGTAATCCGTCGACGTCTACCGTTTCAAAAATCGGAAGAAGATAAGCCACGTCTTCCTGCATGCGATGGAATGCGCTCAGATCCATGTAGGATCTCACTCTTGTTGAGTTGACGGTTGGGTATGCCGTGAAACGGTACTTATCTTTGAAGGCAGTGTTATATGTTCGCAGATAAGCTACATACACATGGACGTGACTAGCCTTCATGGTGTTCAGGCAAGTCTTTTCACAAGGAGGGAATCCCCCCTTCGTCGCGCGATCATAAAACGGCACATGGATTTCACGTGCCTCGATGATGTCTTCCACATGACCATTCAGGAAGTGCATCACTTCTTTTTCGAAGCAAGCATAGTCCCGGGGCTGACAGACGTCTCCCTTACTGACCTTGTTGATGAAGATTTTGATTTCTTCTTTTCTCTGCTTCACCTTCATCATGAGCTTGCCAACCTCGGTCTCGGCAGAGAGCGCAGTCAGGGAGATAAAAAGAATAAAGAAATACTTCATCAACCTATCTTGCCATGGAATTTTCTCACTTTCACTAATTTGAGGATCTTTCTGGTGAAAGAGCTGATTGTGCCTTCAAGGACTTAACCGCTGACTTTGGTGAAACCGTGAGTTGCCCCTAAACTCTGCTGGTTCCACAAAAGGAAGGATCGTGACCGAAGAAGAATTTGAATCCTTGTCCCGGGAGCTATTGGAAGAGACGATGAATATCGCCTCATCCTACAAGATAGAACAGGACCTGCTCGCTCAGCATTTTACCAAAGGAGATTATAAAGCTGAGTTCAATGGACATGCGGCCTGTGTGGCCTATGCCCTTCGCTACGGGATCAAAACTGCCTTCGATACATGGTCTCTCTTAAAGAAAGGTCCCATTCATCACAAAGTCGGAAACATCACCATCCTGGGAGGAGGGTGCGCGTTCGAGTTGCCCGTCATGATGCATTTCCTGAAAGATCACAATAAAGAACTCCATGTGAAGGTGATCGACCCGATCTCCCGCTGGAGGATTTTTCAACCGATGCATGTGCGGATGGCACAGAAGATGGGAATCCGCCTCCATCTTGAGTTCGTTCCTGCGATGGATGTTCTTGAGCAGGTTGATTCGTACAAGACGGATCTCCTCGTGTCCTTCAATAGTCTGACTGAGCTCTCCTTCGGTGAGCGAAAGGCCCTTCGGATTGCGTATGACAATTGCAAGCGTCACTTGTTCTGGCATTCCAGTCTCACAGTGATGCAGGAGGTTTTTGGTTCCTCTTACGTTCCGATGCGCGATGACCTTCAATTTCATCCTGAAGCACAGTTGACGAGAACACTCGCCAACCGCTTTCCGAAACTGGCGGAGATGAATGTCTTTGCCAATCTCGGGCGAAAAGGTTTTTATCTGATGCATAACCTCTCGCAGGTGAAGAAAGAAGATGCGCTTACCTGGATTCACAAATACTGAAGAAAATCTTTTACCGAAAGACGGTATCCTGACTTACCGGCCGGATCTTATTGATCCGGTCGGGGCCGGAGATTACCTCGGCACTCTTACGGAAACCATTCAGTGGAGTCAGCCCTCCATCAACTTCTTTGGAAAACTCATCCCTGTCCCAAGATTCACAGCTTGGTACGGAGACGCTGGAGTTGTTTACACTTACTCGGGAGTAAAAAACGATCCCCTCCCCTGGACCAAGGAACTTCTTCTCATCAAAAAGAAAGTCGAAGATGCGTCCGGGACAAAATTTAATTCCGTCCTCCTGAATCTCTACCGGAACGGCAACGATCACATGTCCTGGCACGCCGACGATGAGAAATCTCTGGGAGAAAATCCGGTGATTGCGTCGGTGAGTTTAGGAGAGGTGAGAAAGTTCGGCGTGAAGCACCGGTATGACAAAGATCTGGAACCGCTGAGCTTAGAATTAGAATCCGGCTCTCTCGTGCTAATGAAAGGTGAGATGCAGGAGTTCTGGCATCACCGGATTTACCCGACGAAAAAACCCATGGGCCCCAGGATCAATCTCACCTTCCGGAAAGTTATCTCTTAATGATCGACTGAATGATGATCGGCTCTTTCGGAACGTTCTGGTATTCGCCGCGATCTTCCACCGCAGAGTTTTCAATCATGCGAACGATCTCCAGACCCTTCGTCACTTTCCCGAAAACAGCGTAGCGCTTATCGAGGCGAACGTTGTCCGCAGTATTGATGTAGAACTGAGACGTCGCTGAATCCCAATCTTCATTCCGGGCCATGCCGAGAGTTCCCGTCATGTTCGACAGACCATTCATCGCTTCGTTCTTAATAGGCTCATGCGTTGGCTTCTCTGACAGATCTGTGTAGAGGCCACCCGTCTGGATCACAAATCCCTTCACCACTCTGTGAAAGATTAATCCGTCGTAGAAACACTCTTCCACGTACTTCATGAAATTCGCCGTTGAGATCGGAGCTTTCTCATCATCGAGGCTGATGTCGATGTTCCCGAGATTGGTCACCATGGTGAGTTCCACCGAGGCAAATGCATTCACTGACAAGAGAGCAAGGAGAAGGAAAGTTTTCATGTTCACTCCAAAAAAAAGGGGCCCTAAGGCCCCTTTCGATTTCTATTCGGTCTTGATTAGTTTGCTACAGTCACTTTGATCTTGGAAGACTCAACTGTATAAACCTTCCCTGCCGCAGGGAGGTAACCTCTGAAGAAGAAGTAGTACTGACCATTAGGAATGGAGTTCGTACGGAAGCCGAGCTTCATGTTCTTCAGGACAACTTCTGTTCTGCGCTTAGTAATTGGTTTGCCAGAGAGGTCAGTGACAACGAAGTCAATCGCCTGCATCGCAATCGGAGCTGATGTGGCCTGAACGTTAAACTCAGGACGTCCTTTTACCGGCTGATTCATATCAACGTCGATTGGCTGGAACGCAAGGCTCATCGTCGGAGCTGTGTTCGAAACAGTGAATCCGCGAATCACCGACTTCGATGCATCTTTTGCAGAGACAGCGAGGAGTTCATATTTTCCGTCTGTAAGGTGAGCTGTATTGAAACGGGTCTCAGCTTTTACAGAGTTCACGTGACGTGACTGAAGTGCTTCCACTTCTTTTCCGT
>CANGAC010000130.1 GCA_947451425.1 Bacteriovoracaceae bacterium
GGATCTCGTGGCCGGAGCTGAGAATATTATCGTGGCGATGTCTCATGCCTCCAAGCATGGCGAATCGAAAATCTTAAAGAAATGTTCACTCCCTCTGACGGGTGTCGATTGCGTGAAACTCGTGGTGACTGACCTTGCAGTGATGCGCCTTGAGGGTGGAAAATTCCATCTTCTGGAGCGAGCGCCGGGTGTTTCTGTTGAGGAGATTAAAAAACTCACCGAAGCGGAACTCGTGATCCCGGCGAATGTGCCGGAGATGGTTTTCGAATAGTTAGGATGCCTCAGAGGTAATCCTTACACGGTGACAAAAAGCACCGGAATATAAACTCTACATTCAAACACCTCCCGGATAAAATCTATGGTTTTATCCGGGCCCATGAAAAAAACACTCTTCATTTTTTGTTTCCTCTTCAGCTCTCTGTCTTTTGCGTGTGGAGATCTGCGGAATAAGCCCGCTTATTTCAACGCCAAGATCAGCTGCGGAACACTCTTTGAATATATCTCTGAGCCCACGATCACGTTAAACGGCAAGACGTATGCTTTTGCCCTGGATTCCGGAGATCTCTCAGGGGAATGCCCCGATCCGAATGTCGGTTGTTACACGCCCTACATCAATATCGTCAGACGCGGGAACGCCATCTGTAAGGCCTTCGGTTTCGGCAAATACGCCACGTCCAATGATTATGGTGTCTGGCGCGATCTTCCCGACCGCATGGCCGCTCTCAAGAGAAATGCGCGGGGAACCTACAGTCCCCAGGTGGTCGACATCAATCACAGCAGAAACGAATATATCTATGTGAAGACGATCACCTGCTACCGCAAATGACATTTCTCCCTTAAACTAATTCCATGACTATCAGAATTGTGATCAAAGTCGGATCCCTTGCGGTGACCGACGAGGCCGGTGGTGTTTCCCGGGATAAAATCGAAATGATCGTGCAGGAACTCATGGAGCTTCGTGCTCGTGGGTACTTCCCGATTCTCGTGAGCTCCGGTGCAATTAATTCCGGGCGCGCGCTCATCAAAAAACCCGATGAAAAAAAGATGATGATCTCTTACCAGCAGGCAGCAGCGGCTGTGGGTCAACCTTTGCTGATGAAAGCGTACGTCGATGCGCTCGCAAAATATGAGGCGAACTGCGCGCAGATTCTTGTGACCCATGAGGATTTTAAAGAGAGAAAACGCTTTCTCAATATCCGGAATACGATCAATCGCCTTGTGGCCAACAATGTCTTCCCGATCGTGAATGAAAACGACACGGTTTCTTTTGACGAGATTACGGTCGGTGATAATGACCAGCTCGCGGTGATGATGGCAGAGGCCACTGACGCCGAAAAACTCATTCTCCTCACAGAAGCTGATGGTCTTTACAACAAGAACCCGAAAGAGATTGATGCCGTTCGCTTTGACGTCGTGGATTTCACCGATGATTTTGCCGGAGTGAAGTTTGCGGCGAAAACGTCGGTTGGTCGCGGCGGGATGGATACAAAACTTAAGGCCGTGAGGAAACTCACTCCGCTTGGTGTGGACGTGATCATCGGAACGTTTCTCGTGCAAAGTCCGCTTCTGAGGCTCCTTGATAAAAAAGGGGGGACCCTCTTTAAGGGAAATCCGGAGAGACAAAAATCCCGCAGGAAATCCTGGCTCTCGACCGTCGTAAAAAACGAAGCATGGGTGGTGGTGGATGAAGGCTGCTCGAAGGCACTTTCGGACCAGAACACGTCCCTTCTTCCCATCGGGATCAAGAAAGTTCAGGGAGTCTTTAAGCGCGGTGACGTGATCCAGGTGAAGCACAAAAATAAAATCATCGCGGTGGGTATTTCCGAGTACGACAATCGGGAGCTGGATGTCATTAAGGGGAAGAAGTCCTCGGAGATATCTGGGCTCATCGAAAATCCACCATCAAAAGTCGCTATTCATAAGGATAACCTTCTTGTGAAAAAGGACCATTGATTCTGATTTAGGGTCATGCCTATAATGGTGAGAGAAGGCGGGATTCCCAGATCTTCTGACCCGGTGGGGCCCGTACTGATCATGCAGGTGGAACTAAAGTGTTCAGTATGCTCCGAACCACCTCTCCAAATCCAAAGCCGTTTTCAAAATCTCTAATTCTTCATATTCTTTAGTGTCTCGACACACAGCTCAGCGATAAGATATGGGTCTTATGACAGTTACAGAAATCGCCCGCAGGGCCAAAGAAACCGCCTTAAAGCTCCAGTCTCTTTCTGAGGATCAAAGAGTGAAAGCTCTTCATGCTTTGGGACATGCGCTGGAAAAAAACTCCGCACGAATTCTTGAGGCAAATGCCAAAGATCTCGCGGACACCAAAAAAAATAAACTGACGCCCGCGATGGTCGATCGGCTGACCCTCACGGAAAAATCCGTGAAAGATCTCAAGGTCATGTGCGATCAGATTGCTTCGCAACCGAGAGTCGTGGGACAGATCATCGAAGAAGTCACGAGACCCAATGGCCTTCGCATCCAGAAGCAAAGAATCCCCATCGGAGTGATCGGGATGATTTTTGAATCGCGCCCGAATGTCGTGATCGATGGAGCGGCCCTTGCGATCAAATCCGGCAACGCCATTATTCTCAAGGGCGGAAAAGAAGCGCAGTTTTCCAACCGCGCTTTGATGGATGTGATTGATGAGTCCGTGAAAGGCATTCTTCCGGAAGGAAGTGTCTCGCTCATTGAAACACGCGAGGATGTCGCCGAACTTTTAAAATTGAATCAGTTCATTGACCTCATGGTTCCCCGCGGGGGCAGTGCCCTGATTGAACACGTAAGAAAAAATGCGACGATGCCGGTAGTGGCCCACGACAAGGGACTGTGCCACATCTACGTTCACAAGGACGCAGACGTGAACCGCGTGATCCCGATTGTCATCAACGCCAAGGTCAGTCGTCCGGGTGTCTGTAACGCCGTTGAGACTCTCCTTCTCCACAAAGATTATCCGGAAAAAGAAAAAGTCATCGAAGCGCTTAAAGGTGAAGGTGTCGAGATTCGCGAAGATTACGATACAGAGTATCTCGATAAAATTATTTCTCTCAAAATTGTTGAAGATGAGACCGAAGCTATCGCCCACATTCAGAAACATGGCTCTCATCATACCGAGGCGATTCTCGCCAAAGATTATAAGGTGATTGAGCTTTTTCGAAATTCACTAGATGCTTCGGCGATCGTAGTGAATGCTTCGACCAGATTTAATGATGGCGGAGAATTGGGGCTAGGAGCAGAGCTCGGAATATCCACATCTAAACTTCACGCTTATGGCCCCATGGGTGCAAAAGAAATGACCACAACACGTTTCCTTGTGACGGGAAACGGACAAATCAGATAGAGGATTTTTATGGCATCGTTTGACGTCGTCTCAAGAATTGATGAAATGGAACTTCAGAACGCTCTGAAAAATACTGAGAAAATGATTCAGGGTCGTTATGACTTTAAAGGTTCGGACGCCAAGGCCGAGCACAAAGAGAAAGAAGGAATCATCGAAATCCGTGCGGAAGACGAGATGAAAGTGAAGGCCGTCCTCGATATCCTCCAGACCAACATGGGGAAACGCGGGATCGGGGTCAGAGGGATGAAAGTCTCGGAGATTGAAAACTCAGGACTCAAGAGCAAGAAACTCACCCTCACTCTCACCTCCGGCTTTGATAAGGACGCGCAGAAACTCATGAACCGTCTGATCAAAGAGTCAGGCTTCAAGGGAAAAACTCAGTACATGGATGAGAAGTACCGCTGCGAAAGTAAGAGCATTGATGAGCTCCAGGAACTCTATCAGTTTCTTCGCACTCACAAAGATATGAACTTAGAACTCCGAATGGAAAATATGAAGAGGTAATTATGTCAGCAACACCGATGATGGACCAAGTGAACAACGATATTAAAGATGCGATGAGGGCCAAGGACGCGATGAAACTCGAGGCCCTGCGGATGCTCAAGGCCGAGTACATTAAAAACAACACCGCCGCGAAACCGACGGATGAACTTTCGATCACCGTCTCACACGCCAAGCGCCTGACGGATTCTCTGGAAATGTACAAGGCCGGTACCGAGGCCCACGACAAACTCTTAAAAGAAATTGAAGTGATCAAGGTCTATCTCCCGAAAGCGATGGCAGAAACTGAAGTCGTCACTCTCATCAATGACATCAAAGCAAAAGGTGCCAAGGACATGGGCGCGGTCATGAAAGAACTTCAGCCGCAGATCAAAGGGAAATTCGACGGAAAACGCGCTTCTGAACTCGTGAAGGCCGCTTTCGCCTGATGAGCATTCAGAACTTCGGACCATCATATGATCAGGAAAAACTTTACCGCGCGCGGGAAACTGCGCGTGCCCTGACGTACGAACTCTCCTCGATGATCCGTCCCGGGATGGTCGAAGAAGATGCTCATAAGCTCTATAAAGAACTCTCCGTCAAACACGGCGTGGAAAAGCAGTGGCATCCGGCGAAGCTCCGCTTTGGGCCCAACACTCTCATGAACTTCAAAGAAGTCTCTGCGCCCTATGTCCTTCAGGAAGAAGACATCTTCTTCATCGATATCGGCCCCGTGCTCGAGGGCCATGAAGCTGATTACGGAGAAACGTTTTCTCTGGGGTCACAGTTTGATCACAAGCACATCGCCGAATCCGCGAAAAAAGTTTTCCATGAAGTGGGAGAACACTGGCTCACCTTCCGTCCCCCGGGACCGGAGCTTTACGAGTTCGCCAAAGAGCGCGCCGATCACTACGGGTATTATCTGAACATGGGAAGTGATGGTCACCGGATTGGAGACTTTCCACATCACGTCCATTTTAAAGGTGCTCTCGTTGAGTGCGAAGAGACGGTCATCCCGGATGCCTGGATCTTAGAGATTCATCTTTATGATCCGAAAAGAAGATTCGGGGCCTTCTATGAAGACATCCTCACAGACAGGCCCCTCGACTAAGATTATTTCTTTTTGAGTCCAACCGCGAGAGTCGATTCCTTCACAATGTCACCACCACTCATGCGGCTCACGTAAACAGTCTTGAGTTTTGCCTCATAACCGATGCGGGTATTTTTCACCGTGATCACAGTCAGTGGTCCATCAACCGGACGGCGGTCATCCGTACAGATGATCCCACCCTGCGCGATGGCCTTACAGTCCATCCCGATGCCGATGACTTCAGTTGTGTCTGAAACGTTTCCACCCAAACGGTCAACGAGAGCAGTGCGAAGAGTGACTGTCGCCTGGTGACGGGAATTTTCTTTGGTAATTTTCAGTTCTTTCAGATCGCCATCAACCGGACGGGCGTCACGGGAATAAGTGACAGTCGCAAATGATGAAGCAGAGAAAGCTGCGAGAGCGAGGATAAGTGTGAATTTCATGGATACTCCTTAGTTGTTTCAAACCGGCGTATCCTACACGAAAATCGGGGCACACTCACAAAACGGGTAAGAAATTCAGTCCCAAATAAAAAGGCCCCTCGGAAGGGGCCTTTTCTATCTCTATCTGTTGCTCGGTCTATCTCTTCGCAACAGTAATTTCGATTCCTTTTTTCACCTGTGAGTACCATGTCTTAGATTCATCTTCGACAAGGTTCAGAGCTTTTGCCTGTCCGACCACCGCCGGGAGACGTCTTACTTCATTGAGCTTGATGACGTTGAGAGAGAAGAGAAAGCAAAGGATAATTCCAGGTGCGAAGATGGCGGTCATTGATCTGAAGTTCTGCATTTTTTTCTCCCCGTAATTCCAGTTGGTAAACCCGTTCTTGTTTTTGCCATCAAAATCCATTTTGATGTCTCCTTGATAAATTTTAAGCTTCCCTGCTTTCGACTTCGAGTATCCGTCCTGGACTCTCGTTGGGAACCCTTAAAGCAGGATCCGTGCCAAGAGGATTTTTGAATTTTGAATGAGTTAGAGATGAGAATTTTTTCACAGTGAAGTTGTGACTCCGAAAATTCTGACACCGGGGTCAGTATGTTTCTTTTCTCCGGAATAAATGTCTTTAAAATAAAAAAGGCCCCTGTGAGCAGGGGCCTTTAAGGCTTTCAAAAAATTTATTGTTCGATCTTATTTCTCAACACCTACAGTAACTTTACGGTGGGTTGAGTGCTGAAGAAACAAGCTCACAACCATCATTGCCATCATGCCTGCTAAAACTGCCATCATTTCCATCTGAAGACTCCTTTTTAGTAGTGTTCGCATCCTGCGAATCTCTTGAAGTCCTCCATCCTGGTGAGCTTCGTTACAGTCTCTAAAGCAGGAATCGTGCCAATACTGAATCAATTGAGTTCAGCAATTTAGCTGAGCGAAGTTTGGCCCCATGGCCAGAGTGATACTCCCAATTTGATCCTAGAGAATGGTGCTTCGATGGAAGAGGAAGTTATCGAGGTAGCGGTTGGAACTGTAGATGTCGAGGTGAGGTTTGTTGAAGTGCGGGGAAAAGAAAGAAGGCTCCGACAAGGAGCCTTCATTTATCTGGAGACTGAAATCTTCTTGAGAGTAGATTTTTGAAGAAATAAGCTGACTGAGAGCATGGCCATCATCCCGGCGAGTAGTACGATCATTTCCATTGAAAGACTCCTTGAACATCTTGGCCTCCTGCCGTCATCTCGAGTCCCCCGTCCTGGAAGTCTCGTTGTTGGAATCCTATAGAGCAGGAATCGTGCCAAGTCTTTTAGTAGGGTTTTCGGGGGGCAATCGCTATTTGTGGTCAGAGTGACATCACCAGAGTGGCCCTGAAAGGCCAGTATGGCCTGTCCTGAGGCCCATGGAACCCTTCACTCTGTTTCATGCGCAGTTTGTCCCGAGGCGATCTGAATGGAAGCTGGATGAGGAAGCCAGAAATGAGGTAAAGGCCGATCTGAATTCAGCGGCCCATCCTCTCAAGTCAAAATTTCAATTTGATGAATTACTTCCGACCGGAGTGATACTTCTGGAACATAAACGTGAAACTGACGGCAAGAAGTACAACAGCACCAATTCCTAAAATTCCTGCTTCCATACTCTTCTCCTCCTAAAAAGGTGGTTCATCCATGAACCAGGCGGGCCCTTACCTTGGACTCTCGCTGCTCAACATCCGTGAGGCTTTTTCGTTACTTCATTCTTTGAAGTTCAACTCTCCTACCATCCTGGCGGGTTCGTCGTTCTTGCTTATAGGTAAAGCATAAAGCATGCCAAGCTTTAAGCAAGTCTTCCGGGTACTTCCAAATAGGAGACTCCGGAGATCGGGGCCAGCGTGGCCTTTCCGGTGCCAAACAGGTGGTGCGAGAATGAATTCTTATTCCGAGAAATACCGACGGAATTAATAGGACCACTTTTTACTTCCTGTAAGTTCATTTGATAAAAATTTTTTTCATCACCTATTGTGGAAGAGAAACGATCATGAAACCATCTCTCTATGGGAACAAGATGTTCCGCAAATCACCAGGAGGGTGAACATGACGAAGCCACACTACTACCTCATGAAAAACAAAAAGATTCTGAGACTCGAAGAAGACATGTCCTTTGACTCTCTCCCTCTGTTAATGAAAGACACTGTCTTTGATATCTCAGAATTTCAGGTACTCGATCAGGAACAGGCGAACTGGCGGGTAGCGATCTTCAGAGATGAGATCCTTGATTTTGAGGAATACCAGGAATGGCTTAAGCATGCGGTTCTCTTTGCTGATGAAGAAGAACTGGAAATGGTCGCCAACTAAACCCTTTCTTTTTTACAGACTTTTCCCTTTCATCGGGGCATGGGCGTATGATGCCGCCACTTTTGAGGTGCCCCGATGAAAACAACGACTTTCATTTTTTGTCTCCTCCTCCTTCTCGTTTCGTGCGGAAAAGATAACAAGTCCGGACCGCGCCAGGGAAACTCCTTTCAGCCTTTCAGCGCTGATCTCGAAATCCAGCATTACGACTACACGGCCAATACTGTTCACGTGACATCCTCCACCCGCGTGTTCGATATCTCGGCTCCCTCGATCAGCCTTGTGCGCGCATCCCGGAATATTATTGGTGTGATCTCGCAAGGAGACGGAACCCGCGTTCAGTTCTTTAATGCCGCCGGAAAGCAGATCATGAACATGGCGATCGGAAACAGCACCGCTGAAATTTTCCTGGAAGATGATCTCGCGGCCATTACGTTAAATGATTCCCAGGGTGACACTGTTCTTCACTCGTTCAATGCCAGTGGGACAACACTCGTCAGTAACCTTCATGCCCGGATCATGCGGGTCCAGGTTTCAGGAAAACTTCTGACGGCGACATTTGTCTCGGACCGCTCACACGCGCTGGCGATCAGGTCTAACGGCGAAGTGCTCGTGGCGACCAATCAGGTTTATCAGAGCCCACAGTTCATCATCGGTCCGTACACCCTCGTCTTCCGCCACCGCGGGGGAATGCAGGAATTCACAAGATAGAAGGAATCGCCAAGAGAACATGGCGGTGTGACGAAAAATCTGGTCCTTAAGGACCAGAGCTCCCGGGGCAAGCCGCCGGAAACGCGTCGTCCACGCAGATCCGGGGATTTCCATGTGACAATCACTCCATTCAAATGGAGGCGGACGTGCAATCAAACAACAATCCACAAGAGTCTTCTCGGCAGGAAATCATAAAAAATTTCATGCCCA
>CANGAC010000131.1 GCA_947451425.1 Bacteriovoracaceae bacterium
TCATGCTCCATGAGGTACTTCACAGCTTCATCACGACTCATTTTTTTCAAGTGGATCGCTACATCCACAACCAGACGGCATGCCCTGTGCATTTCATCTCCGAGAGCACCCATGTAGTGATACGGATCGGTGAAGAGTCCGAGTTCTTTTCCGAGAGACTCAGCGTAAAGCGCCCAGCCCTCACCCATCGCCCCATACCAGGCAAAACGGCGGAATTTCGGAAGGTCTTCATTCTCCTGCTGAAGAGAAATCTGATAGTGGTGACCAGGAATCGCCTCATGGAGAAAGAGGGATTCAGTTCCCGAGGTGATGTTAAATTTTTTGGCGTCCGGAATCGGGAGATAGAAAATACCCGGACGAGTTCCATCAGGAGATCCCTGACTGTACTCAGCGGAAGATGTGTCTTCACGGAATTTTTCAGTCTGGCGGATTTCAAACGGGGTCTTCGGCGTTCTTCCGAACATTGAGAGAAGCTGGGGCTGCATGCGGGTATGAATGTCACGGAAAAGGTTCAGGACTTCTTCCGGCGTCTTGTACGGCATGAGCTTCGGATCTTTCCGGAGATGTGCGAAGAATGACTTGAGATCACCCTTGAAACCCACCTGCTCTTTTACCTTGAGCATTTCACCCTGGATCCTCTCGACTTCAGAAAGTCCGGTCTGGTAAATCTCTTCTGGTGATTTCGAGGTCGTTGTCCACGAGCGCGCAAGAAGGTTATAGAGATAAGTGCCATTCGGTACCGAGCTGATGCCGTGAGTGTCACGCGCCTTCGGGAGATACTCATTCTTCAGGAAGTCATGAAGCTTCTGGTAGGAAGGATTCACGTGCTTTCTGATCATGCTCTCATACGCGACGGTCAGGCGCTTGGCATCCGCATCGGAAAACTCAGTCGGGAGTTTTTTTACCGGCGCGAAGAAAAGACTCTTCCTGACGTTGGCACTCACAATGTTTTTCATCTGCGGGAGGATTTTGACCACGAGGATTTTCGGAAGCACAACTCCCGACTTCATCCCGGCACGAAAATTCTCAATCGCCGAATCCGTCCAGTGTGAGAAACCTTCTACACGCTTGATCCAGTTTTCGTAATCCTGAACTGTCTTGAAAGGCTGGAACTGTTCACCGGCACCAAGTTGCGCCATCGTGAGGGGCAGACCCCAGAACTGCTGGAAAGGAATCTGGTACATGTCGGTGGTGAGTCCTTCAAGTTGCATTTCCATTTCATACTTAAAGATGTCGTAAGAAACGCGGTCACTGTCAGAAAGAGATTTGCGATCAAATTTCGAGAGGCGGTTCAGGTAGTCATTGTAGTAGTCACGGAGAACTTTTCTGTACTCGGCCGTCTGATCATTGGGGAGAAGATCGTTGTAACGGTTATCACCCTGTTGAGTGGCATCGAGAGGAAAAAGACGTGAGTGCTCTTCCCAGTAAGAATCAAAGACCTGAGAAATCTTATTCTGATCTTTCTTGTGATTTTTCGAACAACCGGCAAAGGCAATGACCAATGCCATGAGGATCATTTTCATGCGTACTTCCATGGTTAAAAATAACTTTGGAATATTATGAAAGAGGGCCATGTGAAAGACAAGGATTAGCCTACTTGTAACGCAGAAATGAAGATGATGGTCTTTCTGGCCCTGCATTGGGGGGTGCCGTCCTGCTACCGGCCACGTCCAAGCGGTGAAAACCTAAGGGTTCCACTCTGGCATGATTCTCGCTCTAGGGGAGATGTGCCACGAACCATGGGAGGTTCTTATGAAAGCACTGATTCTTACCCTTTCTCTCCTTGTTGTTTACGAAGCTCAGGCGATGGAACACAAAGACGGGAACCGCGAGATCGCAGGCCAGATGGTGAAGAAGAAAAAGAAAGAGTCCATGTGGGCGCGCGGCCTTCGCGAAAAACTCCAGACGAGCGGATCCAACATCCGCACCTGGTAAAGAAAAGTTTCACGGATGATCAAAAGGTCATGGATGACCTGATGTCACTTAGAAAATAGTCATGAAAAGAGGATGCCCTTGCGGCATCCTTTTTTTTTGCTCACTGAATCCCAACAAAAATCCGCGGAGAAGTTTAAGGTTCCCTTGGGGTGCACTTTCAATTGGGAGAGATAGAATCTCAGTAGGAAATGTAACTATATACCATGGAGGATATATGGCACGAACATCAGCACAGAAGGGAGTTGCCGGCAGGAAGGCCGTCAAAGCAAACTCATCAAGAAGAAGTTCTTCTTCACTTGAAAGAAACTATAAAAATTATCGCGACACTCTCCTTGAGTGGTCAGATCGCCCGGCGGTGAAATACGTCGCTGGTGGAATCGGTCTCGCTCTTCTCGGACGGATTGCGTATTCCATGTCCGACCGGTATCCGGAAATCGCAAGATTTTTTCGCGAGAACATTGACACGGTGGAAACGAAGCTCAAAGAATTCCGCGGGATCGAAAGTGGAAGCGAATCAGTAGATGCCCGTCACTAAAATCATTTCAGGGAGGATTTATGGCAAGAAAAGTCGCCAATGGTGTTAACAAGAAACAAACCCGTTCACGTGCCGAGACGAGACTCGAAAGCGGATCAAACTTTGAAACAAGCGGAATGAGAGGCCAGGGTGCTTCGAATCTTTTCCGCGAGATCATCAACAATCCGGCAGTCAGATATGCGGCCGGTGGGATTGCGACTGCGGTTCTTTCCCGACTTGCCTCAAACATGTCGGAAAAGTATCCGGAGCTCTCGCATTTCCTCAGGGAAAATATCACAAGCTTTGAAGGGAAACTCGGTCAGTACCGGGATAACTTCCAGAGCGAAAGAGAATCTCAGCTTTAAGAAGAAAAGGCTCCGAAAGGGGCCTTTTCTTTTGGAGAATTATATGACGAAAGAAAATAAATCCACCGAACATCACGGTGCCCATTCCGGGACCAGAAAGAACACGTCGGAATACAATGACGGCGGGAACATCAATTACCAGTTAGGTAATGATGACTACATTACATTCGAGTACGACTACGACCGAAACTTCGAGGAAGATGCTTTCAGTTCAGGAACCGGCACTCCGGATGACGAGATTGGAAAAGTCGCCTCAGGAAATGACGTCGCTGAAGATGACATGATCGACGAGGAAGGGAAAGAATCCTTCCCGGCGAGTGATCCGCCGGGACACAGGTCAAAATCCGCCGTGGATAAAGAAACTCACAAAGAAGGATAATCGGTGTAACCGGTTTCCCCGTCAGCGTAAAGAGTCCCAAAGTTCACGTCCGTGAGCGGAGCGTTTTCCTTGAGCCTCTTCACGAGATCGGGATTTGAGATGTACGGTTTCCCGAAGGAAACGGCATCCGCATTTCCGGAATTGAGAATTTCTTCTGCAGATTCTTTCGTGAGCTTTTCATTGGCAATGTAAACACCACCGAAAGCCTTTTTCAGTTTCGGACCCAGGCTATCCGGACCGGCCGATTCACGCGAGAAGATGAAAGCAATTTTCCTCTTCCCGAGCTGTTCCGCCAGATAAGTGAAGGTTGCTTCCGGGTTAGAGTCAGAGATTCCGTGAGAATCCCCTCTCGGCGCAATATGGTAACCCACGCGCTCAGGACCCCAGACAGAAATAGCGGCATCGGTAATTTCCAGAGCAAGGCGCGCGCGGTTCTCGATTGATCCGCCATACTGATCAGTGCGTTTATTCGTTCCATCCTGGAGAAACTGATCCACGAGATAGCCATTGGCCCCATGAATTTCCACTCCATCAAAGCCGGCCTGGAGAGCATTCTGAGCTCCATGCCGGAAATATTCCACGATCATCGGAATTTCATCCGTTCTCAGAGCGCGGGGAACTACGAAGTTTTTTTCCGGACGAACGAGACTGATGTGACCCGTGGCCGCAATCGCACTCGGAGCAACCGGAAGTTCTCCGTTTAAGAACATCGGATCGGAAATTCTTCCCACGTGCCAGAGCTGCATGAAGATTCTTCCGTCCTTATCGTGAACGGCCTTGGTAATTTT
Source organism: Bacteriovoracaceae bacterium (assembly GCA_947451425.1). Lineage (GTDB taxonomy): Bacteria > Bdellovibrionota > Bacteriovoracia > Bacteriovoracales > Bacteriovoracaceae > Peredibacter. Next base: position 3,982 of record CANGAC010000131.1, read on the forward strand.
TTTCCAGCCTTCAATCTGTTCATTGGACCAGATGCCCGGAGTATTGGCATAACCCACACCCATCGGATGGACGGCGGTCGCTTCCGTAAGGATAAGTCCTGCGTCCGCGCGTTGAGCGTAATATTTTGCCATGAGGTCATTGGGAATTCTTTGAGAGCCGGCGCGCGATCTAGTGAGAGGGGCCATGATCACTCTGTTATTTAAAGTATAGACGCCGAGTTTCAGGGTTTCGAAGAGTTTAGACATAAATCCTCAGGTGATAAAAAATATGGAGGAGATGGTCAGGATTTTAACCTAACGATGAACAGCTTTGCACGGCCGAACCCCTTGGACACTCGGGCACATCTCCATTAAGTGATGCTCTTAATGCATCTATGTCAGATACATTAAAACAAGACCATTTTAAATGCAACTATAAAAAGTACATATTTTGCCGTTGTTGAAGTTTTATGCTAGGATAACGCCATGGTTGACACACGTTTCTCCCTATCAGTCCATGTCATGATCACCCTTGCGTATAACGAGGATGAGCTGGTGAATTCTGAGTACCTCGCCGGGGTATTAAAGACCAATCCCACCTTCGTGAGAAAGATCGTCTCGCGCCTGGTTGACGCTGAACTCGTGGAAAGCTTCCGGGGCAAAGGCGGCGGGATCCGGATCGCGCGCGCTCCCCAGGAAATATCCCTGAAAGACATCTATACTGCTGCGGTGGAAGAAAAGTGCCTGCTATCTACTCATAAAAAACCGATTTTTAAGAACTGCCCGGTAAGTTGCTCCATGGATGAAATTCTCCTGGATATCGTTGGTGGGATCGAGCATTCGACCAAGACTTACCTCGCGAAGATGCGCCTGAGTGATCTTCTGAAGAAAGTTAAAAAGTGAGATCCGGCGTCACACATTGGCATCTTGTGACGTCTTACGGATAATTGACGCTCACAAAGAAGGTTCATATGGAACAAAGTCTTGATCTCAATATAAAAGGCATGAGCTGCGCCGCCTGCGTGAACCGGATTGAAAAAGCACTCACAAAAAATGGAGCAAAGGGCGAAGTGAATCTCGCGACCGAGAAAGCGCATGTGACTTTCGAATCGTTAAATCTTTCTCCGGAAAAAATCATTACCATCATTAAAGACGCAGGCTACGAAGCAAGTCTTACGGCCGAAAAAAAAGAGGCCAAAGAAAAATCTCTCCGGACGGAAAAGATCTCAATCTTCATCTCTGCCCTCCTCACACTGCCGCTCGTCCTTCCGATGCTTGGTTTTTTCATGCTTCCTCCCCTCGTTCAGTTAATGCTCGCTTTACCCGTTCAGTTTTATTTCGGCGCACACTTCTATGCAGGCGCCTGGGGTGCGATCAAGAGCCGAAGCGGGAACATGGATCTTCTGGTGGCAGTGGGAACAACTTCTGCCTTCGGCCTTTCCCTGTATCTCATGTTCACCACGCACCACTCTCACCTTTATTTTGAAAGCTCTTCGGTCATCATCACACTGGTGATGTTCGGGAAATATCTCGAGAAACGCGCGAAAGCGCAGACCACGAAAGCGATTTCCCTTCTTCAGGAACTTCAGCCGGAAGAGGCCTTGGTCAGACGAAACGGAAGGGAAGAAGTTCTTGCTGTCGGGAAAATCATCCTGGGCGATGAAGTGATCGTCCGCGCAGGAGAAAAAATTCCGGTTGATGGCAAAGTTGTCGAAGGAACGAGTGAGGTCAACGAATCTCTCATTACTGGTGAGAGCATGCCGAAAGGAAAATCATCCGGTGATTCCGTCACTGGCGGATCTCTGAACGGAAATGGTCTTCTCATGATCAAAGTGACGGCCCTGGGCAGTGAGTCTATGCTCTCGAAAATTATCCGCATGGTGGAAGAAGCGCAGATGAAAAAGGCGCCGATTCAGCGCCTGGTGGATAAGGTGAGCGCCTGGTTCGTGCCCGTCGTGATGATCGTTGCCCTTCTCACCGTTCTCATCACAGGATTTATCACCGGCAATTGGGAAACCGCTATCATTAATGGAGTCGCTGTCCTCGTGATCGCCTGTCCTTGTGCTCTGGGGCTCGCCACACCGACCTCGATCATGGTGGGAACCGGTGTAGCGGCGTCACATGGAATTCTCATTAAAGATGCCGAAGCACTTGAGCTCATGCACTCTGTGACCGCCATTGCCTTTGATAAAACCGGCACACTCACGGAAGGAAAACCAAAGCTTCAAAAAATTGTTTCCGAAAAGCTTCCCGAAAAAGATGTCCTGAAAATCATGGCGGCCCTCCAGTCTGGAAGTGAGCATCCCCTGGCGGAAGCCGTTCTGAATCATGCAAAAGAGAACGCCATCGATTTCCCGAGGGCACTCGATGTGAAAGCGCTTCCGGGAATCGGAATCGAAGGACTCGTAGAGGGAAAAAAATACTCTCTCGGGAGCCATCGCCTTCTGAAAGAAACGAAACTTCCGGAAGAAGGATTTACCCGCTCGTATCTGGTGGATGAATCGGGCCTCCTGGCGATGGTCGATTTTTCTGACGAAATGAAAGCGAATTCTCCGGCCGCGATCACAAAACTCCGTGCTCTGGGTATCCGGACGGTGATGCTGACAGGAGATAACGAGAGTACCGCAAGAAAAATTTCTTCCCGGCTTCAGATTGATGAAGTGAAGGCCAATGTCCTTCCTCACGAAAAAGTTTCCTACATTCAGAGTCTCAAAAAATCCGGGGGAATTGTGGCCATGGTGGGTGACGGCATCAACGATGCTCCGGCACTGGCAACGGCGGACATCGGGATTGCGATGGCGACGGGAACTGATGTGGCGATGCACTCAGCAGGAGTGACTCTCCTGCAGGGGAATCCCCTGCTTATTCCGGATGCGATAGAGATCTCCCGGAAAACTTTTAACAAGATCAAGCAGAATTTATTCTGGGCCTTCATCTATAACCTCATAGGAATTCCCCTGGCTGCATCTGGGCACCTTAGTCCAGCGGTCGCGGGGCTTGCCATGGCCCTCAGTTCCGTGAGTGTCGTCACCAACTCTCTCTTGTTAAAAACATGGAAACCGAAATAGAATAATCCCATTACCCGGGAGCATTCATGATTTTTTCCACCACTGCTATTACTGAACGTAAAAACAGATCCGCACGGGCCCTGTCATCAGTCTTAAAAGACGAAGACACTGTTCTCATCTATTGCGGAACTCCGATTCAGAAACCAGGTGGTTTTGATCAGACGTATCCCTTTCTCCCCCATCCGGATTACTTCTGGCTCACCGGTTCCCGCCGCGCTTACGGAGTCAGTGCCTTTACGAAAGCCGAAGGTTGGGTGGACTTTGTTCTTCCGGTCACCCGCGAAGAAATGATCTGGGAAGGTGGCGCTGAAGTCATGCCCGGAAAAGATCTCGCGGAGTTTTCCTCGTGGCTTGGAAAAAGAAATTCCACGCGCGTTTTCATTCTTGGTCAGGAAGGGAACGATGAACTCGTGAAAATCCAGGAAGTCTTCAGCCGTGAAAGAAGAAAAAAAGACTCAGAAGAAGTGGAACTCGTGCGACGTCTCGCTTCGATTGCCAATGCCGGTTACCTGAAAGTCAAATCCACCATTCGTCCGGGAATCTCTGAAAGACAAATCCAGCTTGATTACGAAGCCGCTATTCTTCAGGCCGGTTCCGAAAAACATCCGTATGACTCAATTGTGGGAACTGGATCCAACTCTGCCATCCTTCACGCCATCCCCACTTCAAGAATCGTCAAAGACGGTGAGCATGTTTTGATTGATGCCGGAGCTGACATTCATGACTACTGTGTCGACATCACAAGAATTTTTCCCGCGAGCGGTCAGCGAAGCTCGCAGCTCAAAAATATTTACGACATCGTTTTACAGGCACAAAAAGAATCCATTGCGATGTGTGTGCCGGGAATTGAGTGGAAAGATGTTCATCTGAAATCGGCGAAAGTCATCGCTCAGGGTCTCGTTGACCTCAACATCCTGAAAATTTCTGCGGAAGAAGCTCTAAGCACAAATGCCGTGAGTGTTTTCTTCCCCCACGGAGTGGGCCACATGGTGGGCCTTCGCGTGCGGGACGTGGGTGGTCCTTACAATCCGAATCCCAAAAAATACGCCGGAGCACGCCTGCGCGTTGACATGCAGCTCGAAGAAAATCATCTCATGACGGTGGAACCCGGACTTTATTTTATCGCGGCACTCCTTCACGATGCAGAAACGCGCCGGACCTATGGTGACCAGATCAACTGGTTAGAAGCCGAGAAGTGGCTCTCTTTTGGTGGTGTGCGCATCGAAGATGATATTCTCGTCACGTCAAAAGGCGCGGTGAATCTGACTGAGGTCGTAGAGAAATAGAATGCTCAAGCTGTTAAACTGCCTTCATCAAGGAGTTGATATGAAAATTCTCATTCTCATCACATTACTTTCCGGAACTGCTTTCGCTGGAGAAACCTGGAACAAGACCAAGGCGCAGATTAATGAAGCTGCTGAGGGAACTGACCGTGTGACCCGCGAAACGATCCACAAAGGTAAAGCGAAGTGGCAGGAGCGCCAGGAAGAAAGTGACCGCAAGAAAGAAGCGGAAGAAAGAGCTGAATACAAAAGGCTCAAAGA
>CANGAC010000132.1 GCA_947451425.1 Bacteriovoracaceae bacterium
CCTCATAACCGGCTTTCTTAGTCGCCGTTTTGATTTCTGTGTCAGTGATTTTCTTTCCCTTCACTTCATCAAACCACGCTTTTTTATCTTCCACTTTCGCGGTGATATTCTCAGCTTTTTGAGTCGCCGTGAGTTCCTTCGTGATCGCCTCAATACACATTGAGCATGACATTCCGTTCACATCCACTTCTACCCGGGAGGCAAAGGCCCCAAACGAGAGCATGAGGGACAGAATAAGAATAAGGATTTTCATGGGTTATCTCCGTATTTCGGTATGTTTAAATTTCCCCCCATTATAGACGCTTTGCTGGGGCTCTGCTATATGTCCCGAATGAAAAAAGTTTGGGATCGTCTCGGAATCACCTTTTCCACCGCTTGTGTCATTCACTGCGTGGTTGTGGCGTTCCTCCCGTTCTTCTTTCCGGCGATCAATGCCTATACCCATTCTACATGGGTACATATTACGGTCGGGTTCATCATCCTCTTCACATCTCCCCTCGCCTTCGTTCCTGGTTACCGTAAGCACGGTCTCACGTGGATCATTGCTGTCGCCGTCACCGGTCTTTTTTTCATCATGATGGGAGTCCTTCTCGAAGGCCGAGTCAGTGATCAGACCAGTCACGGAGTTTCGATTCTCGGCTCACTCTGCTTAGTCTTCGCTCACGCCAAGAACCTGCAGCACTCGCACCGCCATCATCATCAGTGCTGCTAAGGTTCCAACACACTTTTCCATAAACAATGCATCGAACGCCACGCTTAAGTAAAAGTGTGTTGGAACCATTTTTTTGGCAAAAAAAAGCCCCTCTTTCGAGGGGCTTTTAGTATTACGATTTCTTTCCGTATTTTTTCTTGAAGCGATCAACGCGACCTTCTGTATCCATGATCTTCTGTGTTCCAGTGTAGAACGGGTGAGATCCAGAAGAGATATCGATCTTGAACATGGGATATTCTTTACCCTGATAAGTAGTTTTATCAGTCGTCTTGATCGTAGATTTAGTGAGAATTTCGAAGTCACAAGAAACGTCTTTGAAAACAACGTCTCTGTACTCAGGATGGATACCTTTTTTCATATGCATGTCCTTATTTAATCAGATTGAAACTACGGTAAGTTACCGGGGTGCGCGCTACCTGTCAATCGCGTTTCCCCCCGGATTCTACTTTTTCCCGGCGGCAAGAACTATACTGGCGAGCTCGGCTTCGGTCATCTTTTCAATGATTTTCGGGTCCCGCTTATCCTCCGGAAGGGTGATATTTTTGGTTCCCGCCTTGATGTAAGGCCCATATTTTCCGTCCAGAATAGAGACTTTCTTCTTCAATTTGGCGACCAGACCGAATTCCCGAAGGACTTTGCCACCCCGCCGTGAAGCGCTCTTTTCCTCGTTCAGAAGCTCCATCGCTCGCTTGAAGTCGATGGTGAAGAGATTGTCTTCTTTCTTAAGCGAGCGGAAGGTCCCGTCGTGCATGACGTACGGTCCAAAGCGTCCCTGGTTCGCCAGAACGGGCTTCTTCGTCTCAGGATGAAGGCCGAGTTCGCGTGGAAGAGAAAGTGCTTCAAGAGCATCTTCCATCGTGATGGTTTTCGGATCCTTTCCTTTAGGAAGAGACGCGCGTTTTGGTTTCGGCGTTTCTTCGGTCACTTCACCCAACTGGAAGTAGGCACCATAGCGACCCACGAGGCAGTAAATTTTCTGCTTCGTCTTAGGATCGACACCAATAGGAATCGGGCCATCAGCATTAGTCTTGATCAGGTCTTTAATATCCTGAGCATTGATATCTGCCGGAGCGATGTCTTCCGGGATCGAAGCATGAACTTCTTCAGCACCAGTTTTATCGACGACGTAAGGTCCGAAGCGGCCAACTTTGATGTCGATGTCTTCGCCGTCTTTCGTGATGTGAATAGTACGGGATTCTTCCGGCTTAATTTTCTTATCCTGCTCTTCGACTTTCTTGGCGAGACCGTTTTTTCCCTTGTAGAACTTCGTCAGGTACTTGAGCCAGTCTTCCTCACCGTAAGCAATCTTATCGAGCGAAGCTTCCATCTCTGACGTGAAGGAATAATCCACGAGATGCTCGAAATGATTTTCAAGAAGCTGAATCACCGCCATACCTGTGAAGGTAGGAATGAGAGCAGAACCATCTTTTCTCACGTAACCGCGATCAAGAATGGTGGAAATAATCGAAGCGTATGTTGAAGGTCGACCGACTCCCTCTTTCTCAAGAGATTGTACGATGGAAGCTTCCGTGAAGCGCGCCGGTGGTTTAGTTTCGTGAGTTTCCGGAGAAATTGTCACGGGCTTAATCACATCACCTTTCTTCATCACCGGAAGAATGACTTCTTTATCTTCAAGAGCTGCATCCGGATCATCGGATCCTTCCACGTAAACGCGAAGGAATCCCGGGAAGAGAATGCGCGTTCCTGACGCCGAGAACTCTGCGTCCCCTGCTTCGATTTTCACCGTCATCGATGCCTTCTCAGCTTCTTTCATCTGAGTCGCCATCGTTCTTTTCCAGATGAGTTCATAGAGCTGAAGCTCTCGCCCTGAGAGACCTGTTTTTTCCGGATGCATGAATTCCGCACCGGCAGGACGAATGGCTTCGTGGGCTTCCTGAGCACCTTTTTGTTTCGCCGAGAACTGACGAACTTCAGGGTTCAGATAATTTTTTCCATAAAGTTCCACCACCATGTTCCGGGCAGCATTGATCGCTTCCTGGGAAAGGTTCGGGGAATCCGTTCTCATATATGTGATGAGACCTTCTTCATACAAGCGCTGAGCTGTCCGCATGGTGTCTTTTGAACCCATGCCGAGCTTTCTGTTGGCTTCCATCTGAAGCGTCGACGTGATGAAAGGAATAGCGGGCTTTGAGTTGAAGGTCTTCTCATCCACGCTCGTGACTTTCCATTCTGCTTTTTCGATATTCTTCGCGAGGTCTTTTGATTTTTTCTCATCCAGGAGGACAACTTTCTTGTCTTCCATGAGTTTACCGGTCAAAGAATCGAAATCCTTACCACCGGCAACGCGCGCACCTTTCACCGACACGAGCTTTGATTCAAACTGCGCTTTCTTGTCTTTTTCCGGATGAACAGTTGCTTTGATATCCCAGTAAACAGAACGCTTGAAGCGCATGCGCTCGCGCTCTCTTTCGCAGATCATCTTGAGACCGGTTGATTGCACGCGGCCGGCGGAAAGTCCGTAGGCGATTTTCTTCCATATTAAAGGAGAAAGCGTGTAGCCATAAAGGCGGTCGAGGATCCGGCGGGTCTCCTGAGCGCGAACGAGTTTCTCATCCACTTCTCTGGTTTCTTTCAGCGCCTTCTGGATCGCAGTCTTGGTAATCTCGTGGAACACCATGCGCTTCACCGGACATTTTGGCTTCAGGAGTTCGAGCAGATGCCACGAAATCGATTCCCCTTCTCTATCTTCATCGGTCGCGAGGTAGATGCAGTCCACGCCCTTCATTTTCTGTTTGAGATCGGCGATGATTTTTTTCTTATCTTTCGGGACGACATATAAAGGATCAAAATCCTGATCAACGTTCACACCCAGTTTCGCCCACTCTTCTTTCTTTAATGCGGCAGGAATGTCGGAAGCAGATTGCGGTAAATCACGGATGTGACCCATGCTTGCTTCAACGGTGTAATTCGACGGAAGAAACTTCCGGATGGTCTTGGCCTTCGTGGGTGACTCCACAATAACCAGATACTTTTTGTCTGCCATTTGATTCCTGTTTTTGCGCGGGTACTTTAATAGAGATAAGGGCGACCCGGAAAAAGGTCAAGGATTAATTATTCTGGGCACTTCCATGTGAGTGTCGTAAAACAAGACTATCCCGGAGTAATCATGCGCCTTTTTTTCCTCATTCTCCTTATTTTAGCGCAGCAAGCATCTGCCAAAGATTTCATCTGCAAAAAAACTTTCATCAAAACGGTGAAGAACTCCGTCGTTGCCCGGGCCTCTGAACTTTCGCGTGAACATCACTCAGATACTGTGAACGATAAGTTCATGCACTGTTCAGTTTCCTGCCAGCTCACGTTTCAGTGTTACGGAACTCATGTCCTGGCCCTCGGTCTCGGCAAAGAAATCTGGGATGTGTTCACTCCCGGCGATGCTGATGTCCGGGACCTTAAGGCCGATATTCTGGGGATTGATTTGAATGAGAGCGGACGCGCGAGAAATAACGAAGAATGTTTCACCCAGTGTGAGTCTTACTACCCTTTTTAAAGAAGAAGGCCCGCTTTCGCGGGCCCTTTTAATTATCGAATGAAAAGCATGTCGAAGAACTTCGGAATCGGCCACATCGCGTCCGGTACGATTTCTTCAATCTGATTACAAAGATTCGCAATCTTCACTGATCTCGGCATGAGGTCAGTGGCAATCTTCTTCGCCATCATCTCTTCGTCACCTTTATGGTGAAGTTCATCAAGAGAATGAGCGAGGCTGTTGGCCTCATCGTAGAGAGATTTAGAGAGCGTTGAGAGATCTTTTAAGAGATCGATTTCAAGAGATGTATCGATCCCGGATTCCTTGAGTCTCTTGACACCTTCAGAGAGCGCGGCTTTATACTGAACAGCTGCAGGAAGAACCTGAGTCTGAACCATTGAGCGAAGAGTTTTGAGTTCAATGTCACGGCACTTGATGTAGCGCTCGAGCATGACATTATGACGGGTCATGATCTCAGACTCTTTGAACACACCAGTAGTCATGAGGAATTTTGTTTTCTTCGCGTCTTTCAGAGTCGCGATCGCTTCAGGAGTTGTTCTCATGTTACCGAGACCGCGTTTTTCCGCTTCTTTTACCCAGTCCTGAGAGTAACCGTCACCGTTGAACACAACTTTCTGAGCATTGCCGTACCACTTGAGGACGACGGCCATGAGAGCGTCGTCGGAAGATTTCCCAGCGGCCATTTCTGTTTCGAGAAGCTTGTTGGTTTCTTCGAAAACGTCAGCGATGGCAGCGTTCAGGATCGAGAGCGGGTAACCGATGGAAGCTGAAGACCCGCAAGCGCGGAACTCGAACTTGTTACCAGTGAAGGCAAACGGAGACGTGCGGTTCCGGTCCGTGTTGTCTTTCATGAGATCTGCGAGCTGGCGGGCACCGAGATCAAGAATCTGGCGTGCCGAGTGCACATACTTGCCACCGGAAACCATCGATTCAAAAATTTTCGTGAGTGTATCACCGAGGAACACGGACATGATCGAAGGAGGTGCTTCGTTCGCTCCGAGGCGGTGATCGTTACCGTGAGAAGCGATACCAGCGCGGATCGCATCTGCGTGACGGTAAACAGCTTCTACCACTGTCGCAACGACCGCGAGGAAGCGGTAGTTTTCATGCGGGTTATGACCTGGCTCTAAGAAGTTCACACCTGTATCTGTCGACATTGACCAGTTAAGGTGTTTCCCTGAACCGTTCACACCTGCGAATGGTTTTTCGTGGAGGAGACAGACGAAGTCGTGCTTAAGAGCAACGTTACGAAGAACAGTCATGACGATCTGGTTGTTATCTGCAGCGACGTTTGCGTCCTTGAAGATCGGCGCCATCTCGAACTGCCCAGGGGCCACTTCGTTGTGACGGGTCTTCGCCGGAATTCCCATTTTGTAGAGTTCGATTTCCACTTCCGCCATGTAGGCCAGAACGCGCTCTTCGATCATACCGAAGTAGTGATCTTCGAGCTGCTGGTTACGTGATGTGAGTGAACCGAGGAGAGCTCGTCCGGTCATCACGAGATCCTGACGACCGAAGTAGAAAGCTTTATCGATGAGGAAGTATTCCTGCTCAGCTCCGCATGTCGTGTAAACCTTGTTCACATCTTTCATGCCGATCAGGTTACAGAACTTCATCATCACTTCGTTGATTTTCAGATCAGAGCGAAGAAGCGGAGTCTTCGTATCGAGAGCGTCACCGTGGTAAGACACGAACGCTGTCGGGATCACGAGAGTTTTACCGTTCGCTGATTCCTGGATGAAAAGTGGTGAAGTTAAATCCCATGTTGTGTAACCGCGGGCTTCGAAAGTCGCGCGGGATCCACCGTTCGGGAATGAAGAAGCATCCGGTTCACCTTGCATGAGCTGAGTGGCAGAGAGAGCTTCGATCGGTCTATCGCCGTCGAAAGAAAGGAAGGCATCGTGTTTTTCCGCAGACGCACCAGTGAGTGGCTGGAACCAGTGACAGAAGTGAGTGGCACCCTTTGCGATCGCCCATTCGAGAACTGAGTTAGCGACTTTCGTAGCAAGAGAGCGATCGATTGTTTTCTTTCCATCAATCACTTGCTTCAAAGTTTCTTTATCTTCGAGAGAAAGAGATTTTGAAAGGTGATAGTTGTAAACGTTCTCGCCGTAATACTGGCTGACCTTGAGATACTTGCCCTGCTCATTCACAGGCACAGTACACTTGCGGGTCTTCCGTCCATACACGGTGAGTTTAGCTTCTTGTCTCGAATGATTGGCCATAGAAATCGTCTCCTGGAGGGTTGTGTCTCGATCAAGTATAAATGTGCTTTAATATTGGAACAACAAGGCATTTGCCGCTGCTAAAGAAATTTAAAAATACAGAACGTTTCGTTGTGTTTCAAGACAAAGAAGCTCGGCTGATTGGGACTTTAGATTCCCTTTAGACTGATGCTGTTACGTGTGAATCCCGAGTGAAGAACCCGGCCATTCAGGCCAGGCCCTTAGTCATCGATTTAAGCCGGAAGGATTTTTCAGCGAGGGCGCGGTCTTTAATGGCGATTTCTTTCAGAATCCGCTGACCCGTTTGAGGAATAACTTCAAAGCGCTCGACCTTCCCCATCCGGGAAATAATGAACTCATAGGCCTGGTTCAAATCCATGAGTGCCACGAGATCAGCCGCATCTTCTCTCAGGAACCTGACACCGTTTAAGAAAATCATCTCGTCACCAGCGTTGATGCCCGCACGATACGCCGGAGAATCAAGATAGACCTGCTTCACGAACGCGCGGTCACCGGCAAAATCCCACTCAATCCCGAGGTACGGAATTTTCTGGTCCTGCCACACAAGCTCGCAACCCATGCGCTTCATCGTGGATTCAAAATCCAGGTCCTGAGTGGTCTCAATCATGGTTGAAAACTTATTGAGGATGTCAGCACCGCCGAGAGTCTCAACCATCTGGTAAATTTCCTCTTTCGTGATACCGACAGAAGGATTTTTCTTGTAGTGATCCCAGAGAAGCGTCAGAAGATCATCCACCGACTTCCCTTTTTCGAGGAGAAGCGAGTGAAGGACCATGAACACCAGTCCGCCTTTCAGATAGTAGCTCACGGATGAGTTTTTTGAGTTTTCATCGGGACGATAGAGTTTCACCCAGGCGTTGAAAGAACTCATCTCAAGCGAGTGGAATTTTCTTCCCGGAGTCCAGTTAAGGATCTCAATATTGAGCCGGACTTCATTGAGGTATTCCTCAAGAGTTGTGAGTCCCGCGCGATAAACCAGGAGGTCATCCATCCAGCTCGTCAGTCCTTCAGCGAGCCAGAGAAGTGTAGTGTAGTTTTCGTTGAGATAATCGAAGGGCCCGAGTTCCTTCGGACGAATTCGTTTCACGTTCCACGTGTGGAAATACTCATGGGCAACGAGTGACAAATAACTCACATACTCTTTTCTGATGCCGAGTTTTCTTCCGTCAAACTGAAGAACGGTGGAGCTGGCGTGCTCGAGTCCTCCGCGAATTTTTGGTCCCCAGTGCGTGAGGAAGAGATACTGATCGTAAGGAAGTTCTGAGCCGAAGTGCGCGGCCACAGTTTCCACAATCGTCTTGATGTCGTTTTTCAGATTCTCTTTGTGCGGGAAAGTGGTTCCCCAGAAAGCGAGATTATGGGGTTTCCCGAGGGCGAGGAAGCCATCCGTTTCCTGGCAGCCGATTTCCACCGGGCAATCGAGAAGTTCGTCGTAGTCGTTTGCTTCATAAAGAAATTTTTCGCGCGCCTGAGACATATCCTTCAGCGAAGTCGAAAGTTTCGACCACGCCGGCGGGAAACGAAACTCGATCGTAGGCTTCGGAAGTTTTTCTCCCACGACGCCCATGAGATACGTCGGTCCATGGAGAAAAGCATGAGACACATTGACGTGAGAAGTTCTCACCGTGAGTTCATTCAGGTAAATCACATAGGTCACCAGGAAGTTATTCGTCGGAGTTTTTAACTGAGAGGCTTTCCAGTCGATTTCCCAGACACCCTTGGCCTTTTGCGTGTGAAAAAGAACCTCGCCGTTTTCCTGCTGGCACTCGATCCAGCGGATGTGCCGGGCATACTCGCGCATGAGGTAGGAACCGGGACTCCAGGAAGGAAGGAACACACTGAGCTTCTCGGCCTTGTCGGGACGGGTGAGCTTCAGGGTCACTTTTACGAGATTTTGTTCGGGAGTTTCAATGGCAACGGTGTAATGGGCTTTCATTTTTACAGGATACAACCAATGAATCCTCTGGTAAATTACAGGCAATGGATAAATCACTTTCCCCTTC
>CANGAC010000133.1 GCA_947451425.1 Bacteriovoracaceae bacterium
GACGCACGGATGTCTTTCTCACTTCAGGAGCTTCCCAGTTAGCAACTTCAAGGAAGAGTTTTGATGTTGTATCGGTGACACCACTCTCGAGTCCTCCCATGAGGCCAGCAAGGACAAGCGGTCGATCTGAATCAGCGATGATGGTATCGGATGCGATGAGATCGCGTTCGGCTTCGTCGAGTGTCTTGAATTTCAAAACCTCTCCGGCGCGTTTAATGATCACTTTCCCACCATGAATTTTTTCACGATCAAAGATGTGGTTCGGCATACCAAGCTCCACCATGACGTAGTTACTGATATCCACAATGAGATTGATCGAACGAAGGCCAACAGTTTCGAGACGATTTTTGATGAAGTCAGGAGTTGGTTTTATCTTGATGCCGTCAATGGAAAGTCCATAATAAGCAAGGCAAGAAGAGTCTTCACTCACCTCGAGCTTTATCGGGGAGGCATCTTTCGAAAAATGGCTTTCTATTTTCTTTTCCCAATCAGGGGAGAATTTGTTTTTCAACGGCGTTTGGTGAGCGGCCGCAAATTCGCGCGCAAGACCCAGGTATCCCCAGAGATCAGGACGATGAGTGAGAGACTTATTGTCTACGTCGAGAATCACGTCTGAATCCATCTTGAGATAATCAGGAAGAGAAGTTCCAGGCTTTGCATCAGCGGAAAGTTCCATTAGGCCTGATTTCCCATCGCCGAGACCTAGTTCGGTTTCTGAACAAAGCATTCCGTCAGAAAGAATTCCGCGGATCTTTTTCGGTTCAAGCGTCATTCCATTAGGAAGAGTTGTTCCGATCGGAGCATACGGAACTTTGAGGCCAGGACGAACATTGGGAGCTCCACAGACAACTTCTTTCGTTGTTCCGTTTCCAATATCGAAAGTCACAAGATTCAGTTTGTCTGAATCAGGATGCGGTTTAAGAGATTTAATTTCGACAACAGTGACCGGTCGAAGGCTTTCGCCTTTCACAATCACATCCTCGACTTCTGCCGTCGCCAGAGTGAATTTCGAAGCGAGTTCCTTCGGAGGCATCGCCGGAATTTCTACGAAATCTTTGATCCAGTTAAGTGAAATAAGCATATATGTCCTAGAAAGATTTGAATTGTGAGTTAAAGCGCAGATCAGCACCGTGTAGATGGCGGATATCATCGATTCCGTATCTCATCATCACGAGGCGATCGAGACCCAGACCGAAAGCAAATCCGGAATTCTTCTCTGGATCAATACCACCATGACGAAGGACATTCGGATGCACCATTCCGCAAGGGAGAAGCTCTACCCACCCAACTTGCTTACAGACGGAGCAACCTTTGCCTCCACAGATGAGACATTTGATATCGAGTTCAAATCCAGGTTCGACAAATGGGAAGAATCCCGGACGAAGACGGACTTCGACTTCACGTTTGAAGATTTCAGTAAGTAGTGTCTTCATGAAGTAGATGAGATTTCCGACGGAAACGTCCTCGCCTACCATCATCCCTTCAAGCTGGTGGAAGACCATCTCGTGTGAGGCATCTGTTCTTTCGCAGCGGAAAACTTTCCCGGGGCCTACGAAGCGGAACGGAGGCTTTCTCGTTTTCATCCCACGAACCTGAATCGTGGAAGTATGAGTCCGAAGGAGGTGTTTTTTGTCAGCGAACCAGAAAGTGTCCTGCATATCCCGAGCAGGATGCGTGTCAGGTATATTAAGGGCCTCGAAATTATGATAGTCGTCTTCGATATGCGGTCCATCGAGGACTTCAAATCCCATGGAGATAAAAATATCTTCAATCTCTTTCTGGATAATTGTCACGGGATGAAGACCTGCGGCCTGAAGTCCTTTGTCTAAAACCGAATCCGTTAGGGAAATATCGATTTTATCTTTCGCGAGATTGGCATTGATTTCCTGAACTTCGAGTTCAAGCATTCTTTTCGAAACTAGTTCTTCAATCGCATTCTTAACTTCATTGGCCTTGGCGCCAATCGATTTACGTTCTTCAGGAGTAGCGTCTTTCAGATTTTTCATCACATCGGAAAGAGGGCCCTGTTTACCGATGTATTTGGCCTTGAGGTTCAGGAGGTCAGCGACCTTCTCGATTCCGGCCAGTTCATTCGTAAAGTCCTGAAGAAGTGTATTGATTACCTGCATAGCTATCCCTTGAAAATTTAGGGAAAAGGTTATCAGGGCGATTTCGATGTGGGAAGAAAAGATGCGAGGAGTCGTTTTCGGGCACTAGTCAGGAATTCCATCTTTTCCGGATCCAGATAATCCGGATAGGTCCATGGCAAGGGTTGGAACTTTCCATTCTTAAATTCAAAGGTAAGGTCAGCAAAGAGATCATTGCCGATGAAGATCCGGTGCGAATAATTCTTAGTTGTCGCGAGAAGGAAATTTTCCAGTGATAAAAGTCCGGTATCAATATTGACCATGCGCCGGGCCTCGACGGCAAAATCATTTTCCCATCTGAGTGAGAGCAGCTTTGACTGCAAAAGTTCACTCCGCGGAAAACGATTCTCCGTGACTGCGAGGAATCTCCCCAACCCTTCTCCCATTTCTTTTGCGTAGTAATCTATCAGTGGGTTCTGCGAGGGGTGAAAAAATTGGGACGAACCATACTGGTCTTCCCAGAGTTTTTTCAGGTCAGATTCTTTATGGAGATCGGTACGGAAGAGAAAGCTGGCAAAAAGAAGACCCGGTTGTGTCGGATGAGTGCTTAACATCACTTCATGATTTTTCGAAGGTTCTGAAAGTACTCTTTGAGTTCATCAAGTGAGCAAAGGGCCGTTCCACGCTTTCTTACGACAACCCCAGCTGCACAGTTCCCTACCCAGGCTGCCTCTTCTAGAGTGGCACCTGAAAGAAGCGCGGAAGTAATGGCAGCGATGGCGGTGTCGCCGGCACCCGAGACATCAAAGACTTCATTCGCGGCTGTTGGAATGATCCGAAGTTTTCCATCCAGTTTGGTATCAAGCATCGCCATCCCATCAGGCCCAAGAGTGATGATGACTTTTTCCAGACTCAGCTTATCAGCAAGAACCTGGGCAATGGTTTCAAGTTTTCTTTCTTTAAAATATCCGAGAGCTTCCACCATCATGTGAGACTCAAGCCGATTGGGCTTTAACAGTGTCGCTCCCTTGTACCAGACCGGTGGGGTTGATCTGGAAGGATCCACTGCGATCATGAGCTTTCTTTCTTTGAAATCTTTGATGATCTTCTGACAAAGGTTTTCACTGAAGAGACCTTTTCCGTAATCTTCAATGATGAGACCCGAGTGAGATTCGGAAAATTCCTGAATTCGGGAAGAGACTCTTCTTGTTGTCTCTTCATCGATAGAATCTTTAGTTTCGTAATCTACACGACAAATCTGCTGAGTGGCAGTTGTGACTCGTTCTTTATAGGTGGTCAGACGGGCAGGATCGCGAACGAGTCCCCATGTCTTGAGTTGTCTTTCTTCGAGAAGATTTTCTACCAGATTGGCCCTGCTATCATCACCAATCACTCCACATAAAGTTGAGGCGACATTAAGACTTTTCAGGTTATCAGAGACGTTGGCAGCGAGACCCAGCTTATGCCATTCCTTGGAGACTTCAAGAACAGGAACTGGGGCTTCGGGCGAAATACGTTTCACTTCACCGTAAGTATATTTATCGATCCCAAGATCTCCAACAACCAGAATGGGCTTAAGCTTTTCAAACTGCCCGATGATTTCCTGGAATTTTTCCTGAGTAAGAATCATAAGTTTTCTTTCCGTTTCTCCCATAGGGAAACAATCTCTTCAACAATCTGAGGTATGGTTTTACCAGTGGAATCGAGTTCCACTCCATCGGAAGCTTTTTTTAAAGGGGCTATTTCGCGAGTCATGTCTTCGTGGTCGCGCTCTTTAATGTCGGCAAGGATCGTATTGAAATCCAGGTCGGCCTGACCTCTTTCCTTCAATTCTTCAAATCTTCTGGTCGCTCTTTCTTCTGCCGAAGCGGTAAGGAAAACTTTGAGAACTGCATTCGGAAAAATCACAGTTCCGATGTCCCGACCATCAAGGATGGACGGGCGATCTTTCACGATAGTCCGTTGCCAGTTAGCAAGAAAATCACGGATGACTTTATATTTTGAAATCTGTGAAGCGAGCTTGGATACATGATGCTCACGAATAACATCCGTAAGGTTCAGGTTATCGAGCTGGATCAGAACTCCCGGTTCCGGTGCATACTGAAAGCGATGATCATGAAAGAATTTGTTGATGAGTTCGTCTTCGCCCGGGGTGAGCTTAGGACGTGAAAAATCAATGCCGGTATGCTGAAGGACATAGGCAGCAGCACGGAACATAGAGCCCGTGTCGATGTAGATGAGGCCGAGTTTTTCCGCGACCATCTTCGCCACGGTGGACTTCCCGCTTCCTGAAGGTCCATCAAGGGCTATGACCCTGTCTTTACTCATAAGGGGAAATAATAAGTTGTGGGAGCGAGGGTGGCAA
This sequence comes from Bacteriovoracaceae bacterium, assembly GCA_947451425.1. Taxonomy (GTDB): domain Bacteria; phylum Bdellovibrionota; class Bacteriovoracia; order Bacteriovoracales; family Bacteriovoracaceae; genus Peredibacter. The sequence goes on from CANGAC010000133.1 coordinate 4,453, forward strand.
TCAGAGATCTTTCAAAAAGTGAAACTCGGGGGTCAGTTCCAATCGTCCGAACATGTCGGGATGGGAAATTTTGAGCATCAGAGGATTGATCATCTCATGCAGATCTTTGGGCGGGGTTGTCAGATGATATCTTTGTGACCATGCAGGGTAAGAACCAGGTGCCATCGCCAGAGCATGATCTTCCATAACCAGAGAAAAAGAAAGAAGCTCACGCAGAGAAAGACTACTGAGTTGCTGCTTGAAATGGGTGAAGACAATTTTTTCGCGCTCAGGATCGTAATGGGAGAAGCGTCCGGTGGTGCCTTTAACTTCCTGGATGGAAATGCAAAGCTTCCGGCGTTCGGCCAGATTGAAAAAATATTCTGAGTTGGCCTGAAGGAGGCCCTCTCTTAAATGTTCAAGTTCAGATGCGCGGGATGAAGGTGACATTAGAGTTCTGACTCAGCGTTTTAGTAATGTGATAATAGTTTTTCAGAACCTTATTGAGGTAATGGTTACTTTTTCCCACAGGAAGGTTGTTTCGGAGCTGGCTCTTAGTCCAATACGGTCCCATGTTGTAAGCGACAGTGGCATAGTGATGGTTATTATTGAAAGTATCAAGCAATCCTTTCAAATAAAAAATCCCAACTTCAAGATTTCTGAGTTTCGAGACGAGCCTTGAATAGCCCATGTCATAAAATGCCTGGGCATAATGATAGCGAAGATAATCTTCACCACGATCGGATTCCAGGAAATGACCTTTTGAGCGCATTTCCGCCAGAGTTTCCATATAAGTTTGAGGCATCATTTGCATAAGGCCGCGGGCACCTTTCTTCGACATGGCCTCATGTTTAAAGTCAGACTCCGTCCACATCATAGAAAGAACCCAGAACGGATCGAGCTGGTGCTTCTCACAAAGAATAAGTACGGGGCGGATGACTTTTTTTACTTTCTTCTGAATTCTTTCCGGGAACAGGGCCACCATCTGGTTCTCGGCTTCATCGTAAGAGTTGTTAGCAAAGAAGCTTATATCCCCGATGAAGAAACCTAAGCTGTCGCTTTTAAAGCGGTAGCTCTTCTGACGCTTAAATCCAAAATGGAAAGTCTCAGGATATAAGGCACGCATAGCAAACGAGCCAAAAAGGATGAGTGAGAACAGGGGTATTTTGTAGGTGGAGAAGAAAGTACTAAAAAAAGATTTTTTAGGCTTCTCTTCAACCGTTACTGCAAGACTTTCAAGAATACTTGCATCACCAGTCGTTGGTTCCATCATAACCTCGCTTATATCCCGTCACGTTCTCAGTTGGCAAATTCCCTTGACCAAGCTGAGATAAACCATTGAAGATTGATACGTAAAAAGTATCACCTTCTCGCTGCACACCAAAATCCGGGGTTTTATGAGTGAAAATAAATTATCTTCAGAGAAGTCTCTCTACCTCAAGCAACATGCTGAAAATCCTGTGCATTGGTGGCCTTATGGTGATCAAGCCCTCAATACTGCTAAAGCACTAAACAAGCTCATATTTGTGTCTATTGGGTACTCTTCTTGTCACTGGTGCCATGTCATGGCCCACGAATCGTTCGAAGATGAGACCACTGCTAAGTACTTGAATGAGCACTTTGTCTCAATCAAGGTTGATCGCGAAGAATACCCTGATGTTGATCAGTATTACCAGAATGCCTGCTCGATCATGACCGGTCGTGGGGGATGGCCTCTGACCATTTTTCTGACTCCTGACGGGAAGCCGTTTTTTGCGGGAACTTACTTTCCCAAAGTTGGTCGACAGGGATTACCGAGTTTCATGGAGATCATGAAACACATCGTGGAACTTTATCAAACGAACCCGAAGTCGATTGAAGAATCCGCAGACAATCTCCTTGCTCAAATTAATACGCCAAACGTCCTTGAGAAAAAAGTCCAGTTCCAGGGACACTTCCCTCCTCCGTCAGCAGTCATGAATGCTCTCAAGAATTTTGCCGACCAGAAAAATGGTGGATATGGCGAGGCCCCAAAGTTTCCGCATTTCGCTTTTTTTGAATGGGCCACTGAGCAGATCCTTGAAGGCATGATCCCTCAGGAACTTGGTCGACATATCGCTGAGAGCATCGAAAAGATGCTCATGGGTGGAATGTATGATCATGTGAAAGGTGGGATTCACCGTTATTCGACTGATGCAAAATTCATGGTCCCACATTTTGAAAAGATGCTTTACGATCAGGCCGGGCTTCTGAAAGTTCTCGCTCGCCTGTCACAATTTTACCCCGCACCTCTGGTCTTCGACAGCATCCTTCAAACGATTGATTATCTCCGCTCGGAGATGGTCGCCGATGAAGGATACTTCTTCAGTGCACAGGATGCAGACTCTGAAGGAGTTGAGGGACTCTATTTTACGTTCTCCAAAGAAGAGTTTGAGGAGAGCTTTAAGGATGCACCGGAAGCTCAGAGAGCGAAACTTGATCATTATCTGAAAGTTTTCCAGATCACGGATAAAGGTAATTTTGACCACGGGCTTAATGTGATCTCTCTTAATCCGGAAATGAAAGAGCAATACTACCAGCAGGATGCCTGGCAGGAAATTCGCGAGATTCGCCGAAGACTTCTGGAACTCCGAAAATTCCGCATGCCACCAGCAACAGATCGCAAGGGACTCGCCAGCTGGAATTTCATGCTCATCTCAGCTCTCGTAGACGTAGTTCAATACTGCCAGATCGATGTGATCCAGAACGAAGCTTTTTCCATTATTCAGCCAACTATTGAAGGGTGTCTCAAAACCTTCCTCGTGGAAGAAAAAGGAACTGGTCGCCATCTGATTCGTCACTCAACGACTCTTGAAAATCAGCCAATTTATCTTGAAGACTATGTGAACTTTGCGGAAAGTCAGCTTCGTCTTTATGAAGTAACCGGTAATGCAATCTTCAAAACCAACGCGCTGGAGACTGTCGACTTCACTCTCAAAAACTTCCTTGAGAACGGAGAATTTTATTTAACGGCCATGGGCGGCAATGGATTCCCACGTCAAAGGGCTCCTCTCTTCGATCAATCTTATCGCTCACCTGTTTCTACACTCGCCATTCTTCTCTCAAGGCTCTCAGTCTTCAAAGCAGACCTGAGACCGGAAGTTGTGTTCGGCGAGAAACTACAGGACATGATTCAGTTCACGCTGACTTCTCCCCTAGGGCATGGTGAGGGTCTCCGCGCCTATACATACCCATTCGATATTTTCAGAAAAATCGAAGTTCCTTATTCATGGAATGAGAAAACTGAATTCCAGGAAATGCGCACCCACTTCTTCTCGAGATTCGTGATGGATTATCACTCAAGAAATGATGAGACTTATCAGATCTGCACCAGAGACGCCTGCGAAGCTCAGGGTACTGGTTTTGAGCAGTTTCAGGGTCTGTTTAAAGCAAGAGAAGAAAAAGATGCTTAATGGTCTGAAGATCATCGATCTTACTCACCGTTTACCTGGACCACTTGCCGGAAAAATCCTTCATGATCTCGGAGCAGAGGTTATCAAGATTGAAGATGAGAAACATAAGGATCCATTTCTTTCAGGAATGTTTTCTGAGTTTGATCGTAGTTTTGAAGACTGGTACAAAGAGCTCAATGCTGGAAAAAAAATCATCCGCCTTGATTTCAAATCTCCTGAAATTAAGAAGAAAATAGCTGAACTGATCCAGGATGCTGACGGGATTCTTCTTTCACTTTCACCTAAGTTAAAAACAAATCTTGGGCTCAATGATGAAGACCTGAAAGGTGAAATGGCAGTCGTTGAGCTGGAAGCATCGTCCACTCACAATAAGGCGATGCATGACCTTAATGCCCTCGCGATCAGTGGCTACCTTTCCTTACACGTGGCACATGAAACTGATGCGATCGTTCCTCCCCCCTTTCTTCCAGTCGCGGGAATCGCTTTTGGTCAGCAAGTTGCCACTCAACTACTTGCTAATCTTATTGCGTCGAAGAAATCGAAGTCAGTCGTCAA
>CANGAC010000134.1 GCA_947451425.1 Bacteriovoracaceae bacterium
AAGGAGCTTTGCTTGAAATGGATGTTGAATCTTAGTCTCGTACTTTCCGTTCTGATTGCGGCCAGCTGTAATAAAGGCGGACCAGACAAAATCGTCATCGGAAACTTCGGCTCCCTCACAGGAACTGAGGCCACATTTGGTGTTTCTACCCGCGACGGGATCATTCTCGCCATGGAAGAGTGGAACAAAAACGGTGGCGTTCTCGGAAAACAAATTGAACTTAAAGCTTATGATAACCAGGGGAAGCCAGAAGAAGCCCGCCTCTCGGTAGAAAAACTCATCAACGTGGATAACGTCGTTGCTGTTCTCGGTGAAGTTGCTTCAACCCGCTCACTCGCCGGTGCACCAGTTGCTCAGCAGAACAAAGTTCCGATGATCTCTCCTTCATCAACGAATCCGATGGTGACACAGAAAGGTGATTACATCTTCCGGGTTTGCTTCATCGATCCGTTCCAGGGTGAAGTTATTGCGAAATTCGCTTACAACACTCTTGGCCTTCGCAAAGCTGCGATCTTCCGCGATTCAAAATCAGATTATTCCATGGGACTTTCTAAGTTCTTTGAAAATAAATTCGTCGCACTCGGCGGAACAATTGTCGGTGACGAGAAGTACGCTTCTGGTGACTCAGACTTTAAAGCTCAGCTCACAAACCTCAAGTCGAAACAGCCTGAGTTCATGTACGTTCCAGGTTACTACACTGAAGTGGGCCTGATTGCCCGTCAGGCGCGTGAACTCGGTGTGAAAGTTCCCCTCATGGGTGGCGACGGCTGGGATTCAGCAGTTCTGAAAGAAATCGGTGGCGAAGCTGTTGAAGGCAACTACTTCTCTAACCACTACACTGTTGAAGACCCACGTCCGGAAGTTCAGAACTTCATCAAGAACTACCAGGCCCGTTTCGGAACTGTTCCTGATTCCCTCGCAGCTCTTGCTTACGATTCAGCACAAGTGCTTTTTGATTCTATCAAGCGCGCCGGTTCAGTTGAAGGCCCTAAGCTTCGTGATGCCATTGCAGCGACGAAAGACTTCCCGGGTGTAACTGGTGTTATCACTCTCAATGAAAACCGCGATGCTGTGAAATCAGCAGTGGTTCTTCAGGTCGTTGATGGCAAGTTCAAGTTCAAAGAAACAATTAATCCTTAAGAGGCACTAAGCTTGAACGATTTTATTCAGCACACGATTAATGGTCTCGCTCTGGGAAGTATCTACGCCCTTGTGGCCCTGGGTTACACGATGGTTTTCGGTGTTCTCCAGCTGATCAACTTTGCTCACGGTGAAATTTTTATGATGGGGGCCTTCTCGGGCCTCTACTTTGCCCGTTATGCTCTTCCGGCCGGCACGCAACCTTCCATCGGAGTGACTCTGATGGTTGTGGTGGCGGCGATGATCGGAAGTGCGGTTCTCGGTGTGATCATCGAAAAATTTGCTTATCGCCCTCTGAGAAAGGCCCCGCGGATCAACATTCTTATTACTGCAATTGGAGTGAGCTTACTTCTCCAGTACGGTGGTCAGCTTATTTTCGGTGCTTCTCCGCAGTTCTTTCCCACAATCCTTCCGCGCCAGAACATTGATCTCGGCGGAGATATCTTTCTTGATACGAACCAGATCACGATTTTCCTCCTGAGCTTTGTGCTCATGGTGATTCTCCAGTACCTGGTGTTCAAGACTCAGTTCGGCCGCTCGATGCGCGCGATCTCGCACTCGCTGGAAACAGCGAACGTGATCGGGATTAACGTCAATAAAGTCATCTTCATTACGTTCATCATCGGTTCAGCTCTCGCTGGTGCCGCTGGAGTTCTCTATGGAGTGGCGTATCCGAAGATCGATCCGCTTCTGGGTCTTCTTCCGGGACTGAAGGCCTTTATCGCCGCCGTCCTTGGCGGGATCGGAAACATCACGGGTGCTGTGATTGGTGCCGTTCTTCTCGGTTTATCTGAGACGTACGTGGCCGGTTACATCAGCTCGACTTACCGTGATGCTCTCGCGTTTGTGATCCTGATTCTTGTTCTTCTTCTGAGACCGGGAGGAATCCTGGGGTCGAAGAAAATTGAGAAGGTGTAGGATGAAAAACATCAACAAGACCTTCCTCATTATTGCGATGTTTTTTGGTCTGGCGATTCTTCTGAATTTTGTGATGGGTGGATTCAGCTTCGATGTCGCGAGTTTGTTTTACGCAAAACCAACCCGCTGGCAGGGACTCATCTCTCCTTATTACTACGCCGTTCTCGTCATCCTTTGCGTGAACGTGGTTCTTTCAGTTTCCCTCGCACTATTGAATGGGTTCACTGGACTCTTCACGATGGGCCACGCGGGCTTCATGGCGATCGGTGCTTATACCTCGGCCTCGATTGTGACTTTCATGCTTCCCACGGCGCCGTTTTTTATTCAGATGATCGTGGGCTCACTTTGCGCCGGAACGATTGCGGCCCTCATCGGGTTTCTGATTGGCGTTTCCTCGCTTCGTCTGAACGGTGACTATCTCGGGATGGTGACCCTCGGGTTCTCGGAAATCATCCGGATCATGCTCCTTAATATCGACGCTGTCGGTGGAGCGCGCGGGATGACAGACATTCCTCAGTACTCAAACCTCGGCTCCGTTCTTCTTCTTGCTGTGATCGTGATTCTTGTGATCAAGCGCATACGTGATGGTCGCCTCGGGCGCGCGATGCTGGCGATCAAGGAAAATGAAATGGCAGCGAACATGATGGGGATCAATCCACTCGCGATCAAAGTGAAAGCGTTCGTGATCTCAAGCTTCATCGCTGGAGTTGCCGGATCGTTCTTTGCTCACTCTGAAGGATACCTCTCAACTCAGACCTTCACCTTCGTGAAGAGCTTTGAAGTGATTGCGATGAACGTGATCGGTGGTCTCGGATCTCTTTCCGGTGCCATTCTCGGAGCGGGCATCCTCACGGTTCTCCCTGAGGCCCTTCGTAAGGTTCAGGATATTACCGGCATTGATCTGCGGATGATTATTTATGCATTAACCATGATTCTTATCATGATCCTTCGTCCGCAAGGGCTTATGGGAAATAGGGAGTGGAAGTGGCTTTCCTCGAAGTAGATAACATGTCGCTTGAGTTCGGTGGTGTGAAGGCGTGCCAGAACGTCACACTGAAACTCGAGCCAGGAATTTTATACGGACTCATCGGCCCCAATGGCGCCGGGAAATCCACGATCTTTAACGTCCTCACCGGAATTTATCCTCCAACTCGCGGAGATGTGAAACTCGGAGGGGAGAGTCTCGTGGGGAAAAAACCTTTCGAGATTGCTCAGAAAGGGATCGGAAGAACGTTCCAGAACATCCGCCTCTTCAAGGAACTGACTGTCCTTGAAAACGTGATGTCGGCCTTCTATTCATCATCGCACTCATCCATGCTCGATATGGTTTTTGAAACCGGAAAATTCCACACGGAAGAAGCGGATGTCAGAGCAAAATCCATGGAGCTTCTGAAAGTCATGGGGATTGAAGATCTCGCGGAAGTTCCGGCGGGTGGTCTTCCTTACGGGAAACAGAGAAAGCTCGAAATTGCGCGTGCTCTGGGGCTTAATCCCAAACTTCTTCTTCTCGATGAGCCAGCTGCTGGTCTTAATCCGACAGAGACCCGTGAACTCACCGATCTCATCAGAAAAATTCAGAAAGATAGAAACATCACAGTCCTTTTGATCGAGCACGACATGGGTCTCGTCATGAAGATCTGTGAAAAAATTTATGTTCTCGTTCAGGGGCAGCTCGTGTGCGAAGGCACGGCAGATGTTGTTCAGAATGATAAACGGGTTATCGAAGCTTATCTTGGAGTGGATGAATAATGGATACTCTTACGGTTAGTGACCTTGCGGTCAATTACGGAAACGTCCAGGCGCTGAAAGGTGTTTCATTCAAAGTTCCCAAGGGCCAGATTGTCTCTCTCATCGGTGCTAACGGTGCGGGTAAGACGACAACACTCAAAGCAATTTCCGGCGCCTGTGCTTCGAAAGGCACAGTGATGTTTCATGGTCAGCCGACGACCGGCATGGAATCTTATAAGCTGGTGGGTCAGGGACTCATTCATGCTCCGGAAGGCCGGGGTATTTTTCCCAACCTCACCGTTATGGAAAATCTCCAGTTGGGGATTGTCGGCCGTCATTCAGCGAAAGTGAACTTCCAGAAAAATCTCGAAGATAGTTTCAAGCTTTTCCCGCGGCTTCAGGAGCGGATTACTCAGATGGCGGGAACGCTTTCGGGTGGTGAGCAGCAGATGCTTGCGATCGCCAGGGCCCTGATCGGTGAGCCGGAACTCCTTCTTCTCGATGAACCATCCCTGGGTCTTGCCCCTCAGGTGGTGAAACTTATTTTTGATATCATCGTCCGGATCAATAAAGAAAAACAGGTCACTGTCCTGTTAGTTGAGCAAAACGCTAAGCAGGCATTAAAGATTTCCCATTATGCTTACGTTCTTGAGACGGGCAAAATTTCCCTCGAAGGGAAAGGTTCTGATCTTCTCAACAATGAAGACGTCAAAAAGATCTATCTCGGCGAACACTAATTTTTTTTTCGTGATATTCTAGGTGCATGACTGACAGGATGTTAGGTCTTCACGCGTGTATTCAATTCGCTACTGCGAAATCCACTACCATTTATTTTTCAACTAACAGCATATTGGAGTGTCTATGAATCTTATGGAAATTTTCCACGATGGTGGATTTATCATGTACCCGCTACTCATTTTCTCCATCGCCATCTGGGTTGTGGCCATCCAGAAATTCCTTTTCCTCCGCACGTTCACTGCTCAGTACATGAAAGTCGATGAAGATATCCACCGCGCACTTCAGGCAAACAAGATTGAAGATATGAAATGGGTTGTGAAAGGTGCCTCGATGCCGATCAAGCGTCCGCATGAAGTTCTCACGGAAGATTTTTATAACTCAAAAGAAGAACTGAACGATCGCCTGAACCGCCGTCTCTCTGAGACAACAGCGGTTCTCAGAAGAAATCTCTGGATCCTCGGTACCATCGGTTCATCCGCGCCCTTCATCGGTCTCTTCGGAACCGTTCTCGGGATCATGGAGTCGTTCAAGGAAATCGGCGAATCCGGAAAAAGCGGATTCTCGGTCGTGGCCGCTGGTATTTCTGAGGCGTTGATTGCGACGGCCTCCGGGATCATCGTGGCGGTTATCGCCGTTATTTTTTACAACTATTTCCAGACTCGTGTTGCTCAGATTGCTGCTGATTTCAGAAACCGCGTGGAAGACACTGCGGAGCTGATGTTTCTTTCGAAAAGGAAGTAATTTATGTCGATGAATATGGGTAACGGCGGCGACGAGGATATCAACGCCGAGATCAACATGACCCCGCTGATCGATATCATGCTGGTTCTTCTCATCATTTTCATGGTGACCTCTTCGGCCGCGATTGAGTCCGGGCTGGATGTGAATCTTCCGGAAGTGAATGCTGTTTCCGACAAGACTGACGCCATTCTTGTGATCTCTCTGAATAAGACAGGAGACGTGGCAGTCCAGGGCGAAATGACTCCGATGGATGTCCTCGAGAAAAAGATCGCGGCAAAACTTCTGGAAATGAAGACAACGTCTGTGATTCTTGAAGGTGATGGCGAGTCACCTCTCAATATGACGATGGCGGTGATGGATATTGCCAAGACGGCCGGAGCAAAAACTTTCTCCATTGCGGCCAAGCTTAAGGATTAGGACCTATGAACCTTCAGATGGTAGAGATCGATCAGCTTTATAATAAAAGAGCGTTTGCCCTTGCGATCATCCTTCATGCCGTTTTCATGTTCCTCAAAGTGGAATATGAGCCGGTGAAAGTTGAAGTGAGAAGGGACGCGATTGAAGTTCAGTTGATGTCACCGGAAGAAGTGAAAAAGCACGTCGTGAAAGTTCCGATCGTCGAAAAATCGGAACTGAAGAAAGTCGAAGTGCTGAAAGAAAAACCGAAGAAGAAAGTTGTCGTGGGAACCCAGAAGGTCGTTCCGAAGGCCAAAGAACTTGGGAATCCGGACGCGAAGAAAGTTCAGGACGTCCAGAAGGGCGATCCGATGTCGAAAGATTTCAGTAAGTACAAACCCGGAACTGATTTCCAGAAGCTCAAGGCGACGAACATCGGTTCAGGCTCCAAGGGTGATAACAAACTCAGTACAGAAAAGGCCGGTGGCTCTGGTGACACGTATAAAGGTGCTGACTTCGCCATCAAATCCCTTACGAACAATGCTCCCCTCGGTAACCGTTTCAAGGTGAAATCGGCCGCGTCCGGACTCGGTGCCGGAACTGGGAACACTGGTGGTATCTCAAGCGGATCTGGTCTCGGCATTGGTGACGGTACAATTACCGGAACCAGCACTGGCACACTTGAGAAAGCCAAAATTCTCACCAACGTCGGAAGTCTCACTGGTGCCACTGTCGGAAAGATTGATTCGAGTAAGGGTGCCCAGGGACTTGGGACCAAAGGAACAATCCTCTTATCAGGCGAGCCCGAAGATGTCGTGATTCTTGGTTCCATGGATCCTGATGTGATCCGCCGGATTCTTCTTCAGCACCTTGCGGAATTCCGCTACTGCTATCAAAAAGAACTCGATGCCAAAGACAGTGCGTCTTCTGGTGTTCTCATGCTTCTGTTCAAAATTGGTGGAAGCGGAAATGTTTCCAGCGCCAACGTTCAGGGTCCGCCCCACATCACATCGAGTGTGAAGACCTGCATGGCGGGAGTTTTGAGAGGAATTCAGTTCCCCGCGCCGAAAGGCGGAGGAACGGTTGAGGTTAAGCAGCCACTGAATCTTTACCCGCGCTCTATTTAGCTTCGCGGGTTTTTTTAAACCAGAAGAAAAACGGAACACCCAGAAGAATGAGCCCGAGTCCGATTGCTGTGGATTTCGGGCTGGTGATGATCGTGTTAATCAAAAGAAGAACACCGATGATCACAAAGATCGCCGGAAGAACCGGATAACCCAGGGCCTTGTACTCACGGGGAGCATCCGGACGTTTCTTTCTGAGTCTGAAAACTGCTGCTGTCACCATCGCGTAGAAGATCCACGAAGCAAAAACCACGTAGTCTGTGAGCTGATCAAAGCTTCCTGAGACAGCAAGAACCATCGAAACCACTGCCTGAACCACGATCGAGATCACTGGCACATGTCCTTTCTCACTGACATTGGCGAGTTGCTTAAAGAAGAGTCCATCTTTTGCCATGGCATAAGGGACGCGCGCATTGGTGAGGATGGATCCGTTCAAAGCTCCGAGTGAGGAAAACACAAAGGCCGAAGACAAAATCACAACTCCGGAACTGCCGAGGAAAGTCATCGCCGCCTTAGTTCCGACGGGTAAAGCGTCCGGGAAATCGGAAGAATTCGAAGTGAGAACTTCAGCGATCGGAAGCGCGTAGAAGAAAGCGAGATTGACGATTACATAGAGGGCGAGGATCGTGAGGATTCCGAGGATAAGAGAAAGCGGGACGTTTTTTTTCGGGTCCTTGATTTCTCCGGCCACCATCGAGAGATTGTTCCATCCATCGTAGGCCCAGAGAGCACCGAGAAGTGCCGTTCCGAAGGCCGACCATCCGGCAAAGCCTGTGTAGGTTAATGCGGGAGTAGAGACGTTGAGGAAGGTTCCGGCCTCGCCAAAAATGAGAATTCCACCTGCAATCGTGATGAGAGTGAGAATCTTAATCGCCGTCATGACGGAGTTGAGTTTTCCTCCGAAAGCGACACTGAAACAATTTAAGAGAGAGAAAAAGGCAATCACGATAATGGCACAGACCGTTTTCCCTCCGAAGGGAGACAAGTCCACCATACCACCCATGAAGGTCATCGCACCAACAGCATAGGCCGCAATTGAGCCCGGAGATGCAATCCAGAATCTCATCCAGCCGTAAAGAAATGCAGTGAGATCATCCCACGCTTCCCGAAGATAAACATATTCTCCGCCTGCCTCAGGCATCATGCTTCCGAGTTCCGCATAGGCAAGAGCACCGGTCATGGAGAGAAGGCCTCCCACAATCCACGCTGCCATCACCCAGTAAGGAGAGCCCAGGAGCTGGGACATGGTTCCGGTTTTGAGGAAGATTCCGGTACCGATGATGGTACCGATCACGATGCCGAGAGCGTCCGTGAGACTAAGTCCACGGATGAGGGATTTTTTTGTAGTCATGAATCAAGACTACTTAAGAAAAATTTAATTGAGAACTTAAAGTTCGACGATCGAGCCAACTTCCACAACCCGGTCTTTTGGGAGGTGATAGAAGGCCGCTGCTGATTGTGCGTTCCGGGACATGAGAGCGAATAATTTTTCGCGCCAGTGGGCCATGCCGCCGTTACCTCTGGTGGCAATAAGGTGCTCGCGCCCCAGGAAGAAAGTCGCATTCCGGGCGGTGAGACTCGTGTGCTCATCGAGCTGAATGTTGTGAAGCTGCTCAGATACGTTCTGCATAT
>CANGAC010000135.1 GCA_947451425.1 Bacteriovoracaceae bacterium
AGCGCCTTAATCGTCTGTTGTGTTTTTATCAATTTGAAATTAACTTATAATCATCATGAGTGATTATCATATTAGTCCCGAATATTGCTTAATCCTTAAGGCGCTCCGGGAAACCGCATCGATGAGAGAGGCGGCTTTACGCCTCAACACCGATCCCGCCCAACTCACCAGAAAAATTCAGAAGCTCTCCCATGAGCACGATGTGATCTATAAAGTGGGAAACCGTTGGGCCCTGACGGAAGCAGGTCTCAGACTCGCGACCTGGGCCGATGAGAGCATACAGAGTCAGAAGGCCATCCTTCAGGAGAAGAAGACCATCAGGATTGCGGCCTTCACCTGGCTCGCTGAAGAGATGCTCATTCCCGGCATGACGAAACTCATGAAAGACATTCCCGATACGTCTTTTGTGTTTTCTCTGAATGCCAGGGATCTTGAAGGGGAGCTCAGTTCCGGACGGGCCGATTATGTGATTACTTGCCACCCGCCGAATGATCCGCAGATTGCCCATAAAGTTTTTAATGAAGATCCTTGGTTCATTGTGGTGCCCATGAGCTGGAAGGAAAAACTCAAAGGCCATGATGTCCGGGAATTTCTCAAGACCAGGCCCTTCATCAGGATCACGACCCTTGAACCAGAGAACACTCTCGGCTTCTCACCGCAGCTAATCTCGGATGTGATGGTGGACGGCGTGATCGGTGCTCGTTCTGCCGTCGCCAATGGTCTGGGGTGGAGTTGTCTTCCGGGATTTGCGCTTCAGAGTTTGCTCAAGGAAAAATCTCTCCTCAAACTCCCGATTGAGAGTGAAACGAAAGGGAAGCTCTCTTTATGGTGGGTCCGTCGCCGGGGAGATCACATGGGACATGGTCGTCAGCTCTCGAAATGGCTTAAAGAAATATCAGCTTAAGGAATACTCATGCAACAGCTCAACGTCTTTTTCCTGGCCTCCTACGAGATGATCCTGTCGTTCATCTCCTGCATGGTCACGATTTATCTGTCAGCCAAATTCCTGAATAAGTTCGTCCTCTCAAAACCCATCGAATGGTTTATCAGAGAGAAACACGAAGCGGGGTGCCTGATCAGTGGGGCGCTGATCTTCTGCATACTTTATCTGGTCCACGGGAGCATCGGTCACTCGACCAGTGCGCTTCAGAGTTTACTCCTTTCGCACGGGAAGTTCTCGGCAACGATCTTTGCCGTGGCCTTCACTCACTTCATCGTTTTCTATGGGATCACTTTCATCACGGCCTTCGGGGGGATCTATGTTGTCTCGATTATTCTCCGGAAAATGATGGCGCCGATCGATTTTGACAAGGAAGTTGAAGTGAATAGAAGTCTGGGCCTCTCGATGTTTCTGACTTTCATCGTGACGAGTGTGACGGTTTTCATCCAGCCCGGGATGAATCACTTCCTCGGAAGTCTCGTTCTTCACCAGATGCTTGAGAATCTTTAAGAATGTTTCTCATTGTTTTTCTTCTCACACTTTCCCGTCTTCAGGCGATCGAGCCGGGGGGATATGACAGGAAGCCTGATCTCAAGGCGCAGTCGGAAATCGTTGGGTCCAGGATCGTCTTTCGTTATGGGTTTAAGGACCTGAACGGTGAGTATCAGGAATGGAGCTGGGAAGATGATTATGAAAAGCTGAGGGGCCTGGGCGAGCAATTTGGTGTGCGGACAAAAGATGTCAGTACCGATCCCGGAGCAAAACTTTTCCAGAAGCATCCCTTAGTCGGAGTCATTCCGGATTACGGAAAGCTCGTCGCTCTCTATCAGGGCACGGTTGTGGAGATCCATCGGCACTGGAGCAAAACTGTCGAGGCACAAAAATTATCCCGGAGGCAATCGATTGACCTCCTTCTGCGTTTTCTCCAGGATTATCCTTACGGCATTCCTCCGAGTAAGATCGGGGAGAGATATATTGGAGGCCTGTTAGTTCCTCCGATGTCTCTTGAAGCGGGTTGGGCGGATTGCGATTCAAAGTCTCTTCTGCTGGCCACCGTCTTATCTTTTGATCCTTACTTCAGGAATAAGATGGCGATGATCCTCGTTCCGGGGCACGCGCTCTTAGGAATTGAAATGCCGGTGCAATCCTATGATGAGACGTACGAATACCAAAACCGGAACTTCGTCGTGGCCGAACCCACGGGCCTCGGAAGAACTCCCTTCGGCCGGAAAAATTCTCCGTACTCAAAGCTCCTTGCGATTATCCCACTGATAGGACCTGCCATTTCTGATGTTCCGGGAACCGCAGCTGTTTCCTCGGGAGGACTTCAGGCACTGACGGAAGCTGATTGTCCTGACGAGGGACTCTTGGTGGAATTCTTTTCGAATGTGGAGAAGGCGAAGGTTCAGGCGTGCATGCTCAAAGTCGGAACCGAGTTCATCAAGCACGGTCCACTCTTAAAGTACGATCCTTCCGGAGCTCCGAAAGAAAAAGAACGCTACAACCGTGGTGTGAAGATCTAGCTTACTTCAGCGCCTGTGCGTGATGCCTGATGTGCTCCCCGATGAACGTCGAAATAAAATAGTAACTGTGATCATGACTTTCACGCAGGTTGAGCTTGAGGTCATGGCCGGATTTGTCACAGGCCGCTTTTAAAAGCTCAGGTGTCAACTGTGTCTCAAGAAATTCGTCACCAAGACCCTGGTCAATGAGAAGGGGCAGGCGCTTCGTGGCCTTGGGAATGAGTTCAACCGTATCGTATTCTGCCCACGCCGATTTATCAGTTCCGAGGTAGGCGGTGAAAGCTTTTTGTCCCCACGCGACCTGCGAGGGAGCGACGATGGGTGAGAAGGCAGAAACACTCTGGAAGAGGTCAGGATTTTTCAGGGCGATCATGAGGGCGCCGTGGCCACCCATCGAATGACCGAAGATTCCGCGCTTGTGACTCACGGAAAAATTTCCTTCAATCAACGCCGGAAGTTCGTGAACGATGTAATCGTACATCTGAAAGTTTTTTGCCCATTTCCCCTGAGTGGCGTTGACGTAAAATCCGGCACCGATCCCGAGATCGTAAGCCTCTTCATTGGGAATTCCTTCGCCACGAGGACTTGTATCAGGAGCAACGAGAATCACTCCGTGCTCAGAGGCGTATCTCTGAGCTCCGGCCTTGGTGATGAAGTTCTGTTCTGTACATGTAAGACCTGAGAGCCAGTAAAGAACGGGAAGTTTCTTTGTGGTCGCTTCTTCCGGAAAATAAATCCCGACATTCATCAGGCAGCCGAGCGTTTTTGATTCGTGCTGGTAAACGTCCTGGAATCCTCCGAAGCACGCGCGATGTTCAAGTCTTTTCATGATCGTTCCTTAAAAATGAATCACACTGCGGATGGATTTCCCTCCGTGCATAAGATCGAAGGCAGTATTGATCTCTTCGAGCTTCATCGTATGCGTGACAAAGGGAGCGAGCTGAATTTTTCCGTTCATGGCGTCTTCCACCATGCCTGGAAGTTGCGTTCTTCCTTTCACTCCACCAAAAGCCGTTCCCATCCATTTCCGTCCCGTCACGAGCTGGAAGGGACGCGTGGAGATTTCCTGTCCCGCTCCCGCAACACCGATGATCACGGACTGGCCCCAGCCTCTGTGCGCGCACTCAAGTGCTGCCCGCATGACGTTCACGTTTCCGATGCACTCAAAGGAATGATCCACTCCCCAGGTCGTCATTTCCACAATGACTTGCTGGATGGGTTTATCAAAATCTTTTGGATTGAGACAATCCGTGGCGCCGAATTCCTTCGCGAGAACAAACTTCGAGGGATTTGTATCAACGGCGATAATTCTTCCGGCCTTCGCCTGCTTCGCTCCCTGAATGACGGCCAGACCAATTCCGCCGAGACCGAAGACTGCGACGGAATCACCGGGCTGAACTTTGGCCGTATTATGAACAGCGCCGATACCAGTCGTGACGCCACAACCGAGGAGGCAAACCTGTTCGTGATTGGCGTTGGGATTGATTTTTGCGAGCGACACTTCTGCCACAACTGTATACTCACTGAATGTTGAGCAGCCCATGTAATGATAAACGGGTTTTCCCTGATAAGAAAAACGTGTGGTCCCATCCGGCATCACACCTTTCCCCTGAGTCGCTCTGACGGAAACACAGAGATTGGTTTTGCCGGACTTACAGAATAAGCATTCTTTGCACTCAGCTGTGTAGAGGGGAATCACATGATCACCTGGTTTCACACTCGTGACTCCTTCACCGACTTCCATCACGATGCCTGCCCCTTCATGTCCTAAGACTGCAGGAAAAATTCCTTCCGGATCATCTCCGGAGAGAGTGAACGCATCCGTATGACAGACACCTGAGTGCGTGACTTTAATTAAGACTTCACCTTTCTTCGGTGCTTCAAGATCGAGTTCTACTATTTCAAGTGGTTTGCCGGGAGCGAAGGCAACAGCCGCGCGCGTCTTCATGGATTGTCCTTAGAGAGAGTCTGAGAGAACGAAAGTATAGGGCCGGAAAGGGAAAGAGTAAAAGCAGAAGTTCATTAGGCCTGCGGCAGCGCTTTAGACAATCCTTCTAAAAATCCCTAGACTGATCTGACAAGGAGACCTTCATGACTGAGAAATATACCCCGCCAAAAATCTGGAAGTACGTCGAAGGCAATGGCGGAAAGTTCGCAGGAATTAACCGTCCTTTCGCAGGCGCCCGCACGGAAAAAAAACTTCCGGTAGGGGAGCATCAGTTCCAGCTTTATTCTCTCGGAACGCCGAACGGGATGAAAGTCACGATCATGTTCGAGGAACTTCTCGAACTGGGAATTAAGGAAGCAGAATACGATGCGTACCTCATCAACATCGGCGAAGGCGATCAGTTTACTTCCGGTTTTGTTGAGATCAATCCCAATTCCAAAATTCCCGCGATGCTGGATAAAAATAACGGGAAACCGATCCATGTTTTTGAATCCGGTTCCATCCTTTTGTATCTCGCGGAGAAATTCGGAAAGTTTCTGCCGACTGATCTCGCGGGAAGAACGAAAGTTCTGAACTGGCTTTTCTGGCAAGTCGGGAGTGCTCCTTTCGTGGGCGGGGGCTTCGGTCACTTCTATGCGTACGCTCCGGAGAAATTTGAATATCCCATCGACCGGTTTGCGATGGAAACAAAACGCCAGCTCGATGTTCTGGATAAAGAACTCGAGAAAAATAAATTCATCGCGGGTGATGAGTACACCATCGCGGATATGGCGATCTTTCCCTGGTACGGATTACTCGTGAAAGGGAAGATCTATGACGCCGGGGAATTCTTATCCGTGCATGAGTATAAGAATGTTCAGAGATGGGCCGACGACATTATCCAGAGAAAGGCGGTCGCCCGAGGGCGGATGGTGAATCGCCCTTCGGGACCGGAAACGGAGCAGGTGAAAGAAAGACATAGTTCGAAAGACTTCGAAGGAAAAAGTATTTCCTGATTACGGGGCCCAGTCGAACGTGAATGCCAGAGGAACTTCGTTATCAATTTTCACAGCGAAGAGTGAGGGCCTTTCGATCTTGTGCTTTTCAAGATTCAGGTTAAAAGTGGCATTCTTTCCGCTGTCACTTACTTTCACCTGGTAGTTTGCATCGACGCCGTGGAAATTGACGATGGCATCCATCGTGAATTCTTTCTGGCCCCAAAGCTCTTTGTGAAATTTGCCTTTCGCAGTGACCACCGGATAAGTTCCGGCCTCTACTGTTGATTGCATATTGAGATCCCGGTTTGAATCTCCCGAGTCGAAAGTCTTCAGGGGAATCGCGAGAAGAAATTCGCACTCAGACTCGCACACCACTTTTCCCTTCACTGCTTTGGATTCCGCACGGACGGTTTTCGTAAGATAGCTCACTTCATATTTCGCAGAGCCACTCTTGAGAGTGTGGGCCACGGGTTCCGCGTGAGCGAGGAAGGGAAGAAGAATCAGGAAGAAGTATTTCATGTTAAAACTCGATGACCATTAAAGTGGCCGAAAGTGCGAAGGATCCGTAGAGGATCCCCGCAACGGTAGTGTGTTGCTTTTCCAGACTGGAATGTTTTTTTCCTTCGTCTTCATGCTTCTTGTAAAGGTATCCCAGAATCGGAGTGAGGATCATGGCCGGGAAGTGAATCCACGCCAGCGCCTTGTGCCATTTCACTTTCCCTTTGTCTTTCATGCCCTCTGGCTTCGGCGCCGTAAGAGAGTAGTAAGCCGTCGTGAGATAGAGCGCTCCGGTCGTGAAACCTAAGTACATGTGCGTGTTACTTGAGAGAGCACTGTTCCCGGTGAGGAGAGTCGCCGTCATAAATCCTAAAGTTGTGAGACCCAGGACTTCGTGGGTTTTCAGCTTACTGTGCCTTTCATTCATTTCGGTTTTCGAAAGTTGAAACTCCGGCACTTCCGTTTTCGCATCGACACCGAGATCAGAGAGAGTGATCTGCGCCTGCGCGATCACCGGAAAAAAGAGTAAGAAGAAAATGAACCTGGACATATAACTCCTGCGGTATTTATGAACATGAAAAACCAACATATGAAAGTTTTCTTGATCCTTCTAGAAGTTTCATTAGTTTGAATAGGCATACTTTTGTCGGAAGTTTATTCTTTGTTCCCCAGAGTTTGAGGGACAAGAAGATCCTCGAGAAAAAAAGCTGAAAGTTCAGAGCGGTTGCTGATGCCGGACTTCGCGTAGATGGAAGTGGCCTGGACCCGGACTGTTTTTTCAGCAGTATTCCTTATCTCTGCTATTTCTTTGGAACTGAGTCCTTTCAGCAGAAGAAAGGCCACATCCTTCTCGGCTTTTGTGAGACTCCATTTCTCTAACTGGAGATCTATCGCCGATGACAGGCCTTCGAGAAATTTCCGTGATTCGGATCTCCATCTTTCAGCATCTTTGCGAAACTCAGAGAATTCCTGCTCCGTTCTGTGCAGATCTTTCTTCACCCGGAAAGAGTCTTTCAGCACGTAGAAGATTCCGAACAGTGCAAGCGTGGCGATCAGGCCTTCCAGAGTCACGTGCTCCAGTACGGCACCTTCCTGATAATCTTTCATGATGTCGAAGGCCACAAGCAAGAAGACTGCAGCAAGAATCGCAATAACGATGGATCTCTCTTTCGAATTCATTTTGATAACCCTTGTTGATCTAGCTTCATCCGATTCCCCAGGAAAGTCAGACTTCCTTCGTTCTCATTATAGTTCCTGATCATGCCAGCTGAGAAGATTGATATGAGCAGGATGAAAATAATTGAAACTACATAGTGAGTATTCCCCGGTTCTGTGAGCGGCAGTGTTTTCTTTTTCCCATGAACCATACTCATGGCCAGTCCGTCCTTGTGACAAATCATATGCAGTACAACTCCCGAAACGTGCATCAGTGTTGTCACAAGAAATCCATTGGCGAGAAATTCATGTGCATCTTCGAATCTCTCCTTTTGGCCTGTGGTCATCAGAAAGCCAGTGACGGCAAGGCCTAGGGCGAAAGTGAACATGAAAAGTGCTGCCCAGCTTGAGGCAGGATTGTGTCCGGGCCATGTTCTTTTACTCCCTCCCAGGATGCCTTTAAGGTAATTGAAAAGTTCAACCGGGTGAATGGCAAAAGATGAAAACCGGGCGTATTTTGCTCCGAAGATTCCCCAGATTAATCTCAGGATAACAAGGAATGCCAGAAGCAGTCCTGACAGCATGTGATAAGAGAATAGGGGATTCTCATCGTCTATGGTTTTTGCCACCAGGAAAGCCCCGGTGAAAAGGCATGCAAATAACAAGTGAAAGATCCGGGTCGGTAAATCGTAAATCAGTGTTCTGTTCATCTTGATCTCCTGACATTAATCTCGCCCTTTCCGGAGGATTTCTCCATGGGACAAACGTCCTAGCCCCGGAAATATAACGATTTAGGACCTAGGTCTCATGCCCGTTTTCTTTATCCGCTGTATCTTCATCAGCAAGACGGAAATAAATCCGGACTGATCTCAGGAGTTTTTATGGTGCAATTTCTTCTAGGTTTTATTGTTTTAATATCACTCTCTCTGTCGGCCCACGCGAAGAGTAGTTGTACAGACCTACCAAAAGACAGATGGTTGAGCGAAACTGTCTTCAAGTCTCAGCTTGCGGCTCAGGGGTATAAGATTAGAAAATTCAAGCAACCCGGGACTTGCTATGAAATCTACGGTGAAGATAAGTCAGGGAAGGAAGTAGAGATTTATTTCAACCCGGTCACAGGCTCAGTTGTAAAAGCGAAGTAACGATATTGTCCGGAGAAAAATCCTGATTACATCGGGCCGATTTCGCCGGAAACAGTTCCGCGATTCCTGAGGCTGAATGGTTCCGGCAATGCCAGGAGAGTGCGGATGATCTCTCTTTTGGCACTGAAGGCGGTGTTACTCACCATCTCTTTTTGTAAGTCAAA
>CANGAC010000136.1 GCA_947451425.1 Bacteriovoracaceae bacterium
ATTGGAGAACAGTTCCTATTTCAACGGATTTGCAGGAGATCATTAATGAACTCCGTGTCCTCCGGGGAAATAAAGAATTTGTCTTCCATCGAATGGGTTCCTGGAAAGCAGGTCAAGCAGGTGTGATCCTCAGACAATTTCTAACGGACATCGGAATTCCGAAGGATGTGGTCTTTCACACATTAAGAGCATGCTTTGCTACTCATTTACTCGCATCCGGTGCGGAAGCTGCGAAGGTCATGGCGATTGGAGGATGGAAGGACTTTAAAACCTTTCAGATTTATATTCGCCTGGCCGGTGTGGATACCGCAGGAGCAACGGAGAATCTTTCCTTGGTGCCTCGATTCGATTTTACAAATGTCGTCGCACTAAAGTAGGTCCATCTTTCTCAGCATTTCTGTGGTTTGCTCGTGAGGAACTAAATGTATTTAATAAGGGTCCGTTTTCACGCAAGTGGGCGGACTCTCCACCAAACAATCTTAAAGGTCCGGCGAAAGTCGGGCCTTTTTTTTTGATCAATGTTGATCTTGATAATCGTGATAGACTGAAAGAGACCTCAAACAACTATCTAAGGATTAACGATGGCACGCGGAGAAGGCGGACAGGACAAAGGGAAAGCTAAGGGAAAACCAAAGCTCACGACCAAAGAGAAGAAAGATAAGAAGAAAGAAAAAGCGAAGACTAAAAAAGACTATAACTGACTTATCTATTCGAGATTAATTTGTCTGAGCTCAGGGCCGCTTCAGAGTGCTGAAGCAGGTCCAGGGGCCTAGGCATCCATAAATGCTCCGGAAACTCAGAAAATCGTTCATCATAAGCACTCATCACAATCATCGTTACATCTCTAAGTCCTAAACCATTCCGCTCAACCATTTAAGGGCCTTTAAAGGATATTCATGCAGAACCGAATAGCTCATGAGAAACCTTAACTAAATGGGCCTGTATGACTGCTGCGCTTAAAAAAGATTCCAGTGTTGCTGAAGAGTTTGAGATCCCTGAGCACCTGGGGCAAGCGGTCGAAGACTTAAAGAAAGAACAACAAGTTCTGAAATCTGAACTTGAAGTGGCGAAGTCTCAGCAGGTCGTCAGAAAGCAGGATGAAAGCACGCGCGTGTTTAACCTCCGCCAGCACCAGATGGAACTGAAAATCCAGGAGCTGGAAGAAAAGAAAGTTCAGACCGAAAAAGAAATCCAGGGCATTCTCCAGCAGAAAAATTCTAAGCTTCACGATGACCTGAAAAAACTCGCCCAGTTCATTCTCCAGGAATCAAGAAAGATCGCACCTCTGGAAAAAGACCTCGAGGCCAAGATCGGCACCATTGCTAATCTTCGAAACGAGCTCCAGCAGGTTTTTGAATCCAATCTCAGTGACCGCAAAAAGAACATGGGTCTCATCGAAGAGCAGAATATTTATATTCACCAGCTCGGGGAACTCATCCGCGAAACCTCGAAGCTTCTCCAGAGTGACTTTCACTTCCTGACGAAGGACATTGAGAAACTCCAGACTGATAAGCAGGATGAAACGAGAAAGCTCTCGGAACTAAAACTTGAGATTGCCCATCACCAGGGACTTTTCTCAGAAATCACTTCCCGGAAAAAAGATCTTCACGATCTTCATCAGAAAATCCAGGAAGGCGAAAGAAGTGCGCTGACCTTCGCGAAGATGGAAGAAGAGCTTTCAGCAATGCGTGCCGAGCTCCACAAGATCCACGAAGAAAAAGAAAGACTCCACACTTCCAACGTTCGCCTTCACCAGGAAGAATTTCATGGCCAGGAAAGCCTCTCGCGTTTAAAGCTCAGAGAGAAACACCTGGAACATGTGATCTCCGGGAAAAAAGACCAGCTTCAGTCTCTGGAAGCGGACATCCTCGACGTGCGAAAGCGCCTGGAAATGTCCAAGAACGAAGACGCTGAGGTCCACAGAAAGTACCTCCATCACCGTGATCAGCTGGTCAGTCTTCAGAATGAGCTTTCACGCATGGAAGGCTCTCGTTCTTCCTACACGACCATGCTCGAAGACTCTCAGAAAATCTTTGAAGAGAAGAAGGCCTTCTTCCAGAGAGAAATTGAGTACCTCGAAAGATTCAGTGCTGCCCGGAATTCAGAACTCGAAGCTCAGCTGGAAATGAAAAAGGCCCGCTGGGAAGACGAATTCCGAGTTTACACTGAGGCCAGAAAATCTGAACTCACCCGCGAGCTTGACCGGATAGACAAGCATGACCTCGAAGACATCCGGAAAAAGAAAAATGATCTCCTGAATGAAGTCAGTAAGATCATGGGAAATGTCCTTTCTTCTGAAGGGTTCAATTCTTCCGAAGAAAGAACGAAGACCGCCCGGAAAGAAGTAGAGAAGGCCTTCCATCACGTCTTTGGGAAAACCCAAAGATGGAAATTCTGGTAAGTCTATCTTCTGAAGCGGGCCAGGAGACCAGGTTTTTGGACGTCCTGATAGGTCTGACCGTCGTTATTTTTTACGGAAGCATCAACTCCTGCTTCGATCAGATCCTTCACTATGCCTCTCTCCCCTTTCCGGGCAAAGGCAAACAGAACTGTTTCGTTATTCTTGTTCACAGCATTTTTATCAGCACCAGCATTGATGAGAGCTTTCACTCCGGCCATGTTGAGAGCTGAGGCCGCAGTGAGAATCGGAGTTTCACCGGCGTTGTTTTTCACTTCGAGTCCGGCACCGGCAGTCACGAGGGCCTTGAGAATTTCTCCTGATGTCTTACTGAGAACTACCGACAACGCATGAAGAGCTGTGTTCCCTTTAGCGTCCTGGATTTTAACGTCAGAACCTTTCTCAATGAGTTTTGAGACGAACTCTTCTTTTCTGTTTTCAGCGGCAGTCATGAGCGCCGTGCGGCCATCAACGCCATAGATATCAATCCAGAATCTGATCTTCGTGAGTCTTTCCAGTTCCTTCACGTCCCCTTTCACGGCCGCTCTCATGAGAGCGTCTTTCGCAGCAAATTCAGGAATGGAAGTTGTGCGGGAAACATCTTCTCCGCGGCAGCTGCTGTTTTCGCATTTCTTCGCTTCGATACACATGAGAGTCGTATTCGCTTCGAAGTCTTCTTCTCCTCTGACGAGAATGCCTTCCACAACGCCGGACTCAGCATTGAAGACGGCCGAACCGGAGTTCCCCTGGAAAGTATCGAGGTTGGCCGAGAAGAAAAAGGGATGCGCGTTGGTTCTGACGTTGGCACCGGCAGACACTTTCAGCGGAAGACCGGAGGGAGATCCAATCACAACTAAGGACGCAGCGTTCGCGATGGTTCCGTCAGTTCTGACCGGAGCAGCTTCGCGACCTGTGACCTTGCGGTCAAGCTGAATGAGTCCGTAGTCGAGACCCATCCCTGTGCTGAGAGTGGTGGAAATAACTTTTTTACAGTTATAGATATTCTCTTCTTTGACATCGAGGCCCGCAGTTTTTGTTTCCGCATCGACTTTGAAATCGAATACCCAGCTGAATTTTCCGCAGAAGTCCGGCACCGCCACACAGTGACCGGCCGTCACGAGGAGATCCGGACCAACGAGAAACCCACTGCAGATACCGGCGTTCGGCTGTTCCGTGAATCTCTCACCTTCGCAGAAACTGATTTTCTGATCGACGGCGATTTTTGCAGACGGTGTGAGGAGAGCAGATTTCTCTTCTTCAAACTGTGCCTCAAGCCAGCTCCGCAAAGTCGTCTGCTCCACCTGGGCCAGACCCGGTTTATCGTCAGAGCGGATGAGCTTATCTTTGGCGATCATCGTCGCGGCCGCCTGGGCAAGTTTCTGGTTGAAGCTTGTTGCTTCAAAAACTTCCTGGCGATTATCCTCTCCATAAATGACAGGGCCCGCGGCGTGAGCGGAAACTGCGAGGAGTGAAAGAAGAAGTGTGCTGGACTTGAACATGAATTTCCCCTTGGAGAGCACTCCTTATACAGAAGAATCAAATCTTTGAGGGATTCACCTTGTGCAGCATGTAAATTCTTCCCTTTTTCCATGACTTCCACCATTCTATGACGCCTATCCCCCTGAAATTTCAAAACCAAAAATTGACGAAAAAACCCCGGCAAGGGAAAATCTTTTTTTACCGGAGATCATCATGGGTATTTATGTAAACCGCACGCTCAACATGAAGCAGATTGCGGCGATTGGTTTTGATATGGACTACACCTTGGTCCGCTACGATTCGGATGCGTTCGAAGAGATGACCTATAAGGAAATGAAAAAAAAGCTCATCGAAGTGAAGGGCTATCCGGAAATTCTCAACGGCCTGAAGTTTCAGTTCAACCTCGCGATCCGCGGCCTCGTGATTGATAAGCCGAATGGAAACATTTTAAAGCTCTCCACGTATTCCAAAGTCAAACATGCCTATCACGGCATGAAAGAAATGGACTTTAAGTCTCAGCAGAAAATTTACCAGGGTCTCACGATTGACCTGAATGACTCTGATCGCTTCGCCATTGTCGATACGACCTTTTCCATTTCCTATTGTGTTCTCTACATGCAGCTCGTGGAACTGAAAGACAATAATCCGGAACTCAATCTCCCCGATTATAAGACTCTCGAGCAGCATGTGCTTGAGGCCCTCGACATCTCTCACCGGGACGGGTCTCTGAAGTCTCAGGTGAAAAAGAACGTAAAAAAATACATCATGCCTGACCCTGATTCTGTGAAGGCGCTTGAGCGCTTTAAGAAGCACGGAAAACAACTCTGGGTCATCACGAATTCTGATTTCGAGTACTCGAAACTTCTTCTGGATTATGCGATCACTCCGCACCTCGAGGATCACAAGACCTGGGCGGATCTTTTTAATCTCGTGATCACTCTGGCCAACAAGCCCAAGTTTTTCACCGATAAGATTCATCTCCTCCATGTGGATCCGAGAACCGGACTCATGAGAAACCACCATGGGCCCATTACAGACGGAGTCTATCAGGGTGGGTGTGCGTCTCTTATCCAGAAGCACGCAAATCTTTCCGGCGAACAGATCCTCTATCTCGGAGATCATATTTACGGAGACGTGCTTCAGATCAAAAAAACCTGTAACTGGCGTACCGCCCTTGTGATTGATGAACTGAAACACGAATGCGATGCCCTCGTGAAATCTCATGACCTCTCTGAGGAGATTAACACGCTCATGACTGAGAAAGTGGGACTCGAGCAGAGGCTCGATGAAATCTTTGACCGTGAAATTGAAAAGGGCAAAAAACCCGATAAGGAAAAGATTCAGGCCTCCTTTCAGAAAATTGAGAAAGTGGATAAAAAAATCGGCAAGCTCATCCGCGCTCACTCCCAGCACTTTAATCCTTACTGGGGCGAGATCATGCGCTCAGGAGTAGAGCCAAGTCGTCTGGCGGGACAGATTGAAAAGTACGCCTGTATTTACATGGCCAAGATCTCGGACTTTATTGACTACTCTCCGAGAAGCTATTTCCGTCCGAAGAAGAAAAAACTTCCTCACGAAACTTAGACTTTAATTTCCAGTTTTCCGGCGAGAGAACCTTTCTCTCCCGGAATAATATGAACGTGTGCCTTCACAACGAGAACCCGTTTAAGTAATCCCTCAATCGTGGCCTTCCGGTATTCGTTGAGAAACGTCACGAGCTCTTCTTCGGTTTCCTTAAACTGCTTCAAGTGAAATTCCGGAAGATAGGTTAAGAACATTTTGTCATCCACCTGATCGAGGTTCAGCTGAAAATCCATCTGGAAGAAGGCCTGATCGGCGATGAATTCCGTGAGGACGGCCTTAGGGGTCCCCAGCGTTTTCCAATGAACACCGTAATGGTCCCAGTAAAGATTGTTCTGTCCGATCGCTACAATTTCGGCGATCGATTCCTCACGATTTTTCCCCAGTCTGATGAAATAGTTCATCGTATCCGCGATGAGCTGGAAGTTAATGAGATTATCGAAGTCGAGAAAAAACTCGGAATCAAGACCGGTGAAATTTAAATACTCGGTCAGGGCCTCTTTGCCTTTTGTTTTTTCGATGTACTGGATAAAGGGGTAAATTTCCCGGGACTTCTGTGATCTTTGCGTGCGATATTTCTTCGGAATCTTAAACCCCAGAGAAACTTCTTCACTGTTAAATTTCACTTTAATGTGACGATCGATCACGCCATTTTCAAGACTCTCGGGCGGAATAGAGGTAAAGCGGGAAAAGAGAAACCACTGAGGAGCTGAAGGAATCAGGAGATTATGTTCCATCTTGGAGAGAGCACTTTGCGAACACCCGATCGCATTGGCGACATCCGCCTGGTTGAATTTTTTAAACTTCCTGGCCGCTTTCATAATGGGTCCGAGTGAAAAGTCTGTCTCTTTCATAAATCACCTCTCCCTCTATTCTCCTTTTCATATTTCCATAGGTAAATTCGACGTGGGCCCTACAGGTGAGTGATGAAGTTTGCTTTGATATTTGTAATGGGCGAGAATAACTTATGCTGAAGTTTTCTGCTCTGATGAATACCGGATTCCATCTCACCTATTTCCCCCTGACCGAAGAGGTCCGGAAAAGTGTGCGCGCGGAAAACTGGAAAGAAGTCGATGAAGCTTTCAAGGTGCTCACCTCTCCCAAGGGAAGACTTTTTGAATTCCTCAAGGCGTATCACGATTTTTCTTCGATCGAATTTATCATCAGTATCCGGGAGGCCGGAACAGAATGGGAAGAAGACGGGATCTGGCATGATGACGGGTCGAGAGTTTTTGCCTTCTCCTTATCGCTCACCGAGAATGCTTCTGAGATTGAAGGCGGAAGGCTCGGGGTAAAAAGAAAAAATGAAGAGAACGTGAGACTCATTCCCACTCCGGAGTTCGGTGGGATCATTCTTTTTCTCACGGGCCTTTATGGATACGAGCACAGGATTCACAGTGTGACGAAGGGCCGGCGAGTGATCATCGCCGGCTGGTGTAGCTAGAGTCTTTTAGGCTTCAAAAAGCCCAGGGATCGAGAGATATCTTTCTCCGGTGTCGTAGCAAAACGTGAGAACTTTGCCCGGAGATTTCTTCAGATACTTATCAACGGCCGCCAGAGATGCGCCCGAAGAAATCCCGATAAATAACCCCTCTTCTTTGGCCGATCTTTGCGCCATCGCGAAGGCCTCATCTTTCGTGACAGTCACGACTTCATCGATCACGGAGCGATCAACGATCGAGGGAACAAAACCCGCACCGATTCCCTGAATCGGATGGGGACCAGGATTTCCTCCCGAGAGAACCGGTGAATCCGCTGGTTCAACGGCAATCACTTTCAGTTTCGGAAACTTCTTTTTGAGTTCAAGTCCCACCGCCGTGAGATGTCCACCGGTGCCGACACCTGTGATGAGGTAATCAAGGCCATCCGGAAAATCGCGAAGGATTTCCTGGGCCGTTGTTTCCGCATGAACCTTGAGATTGTCACGGTTATCAAACTGCATCGGCATCCAGGAATTAGGAGTGGAACCAAAAAGTTCCTGCGCGCGGGCAATAGCACCCTTCATGCCTTTTTCTTTCGGTGTCAGTTCAAAACTCGCCCCGTAAGCGGCCATGATTTTTCTTCTTTCAATCGACATCGACTCGGGCATCACGAGAACGAGCTTGTAGCCCTTCACCGCACACACCATCGCCAGACCGATCCCGGTATTCCCGGAAGTGGGCTCAATGATCGTCATGCCCTTTTTGAGGTCTCCGCGTTTTTCGGCTTCCGTGATCATCGACATCGCGATCCGGTCTTTGATCGAGGCGCCCGGATTCTGGCGCTCGAGTTTTACCCACACTTCGTGAGTGCCGAAGAGTTTATTCATTCTGAGGTGAGGAGTGTTACCGATGATATCGAGGATGGAGTTTGCTTTCATGAGAGTCCTTTCTTGAAGTAGGTTCTCTCATGTTACCCGGGAGAAGCTCATGGGACGTAGTCCCATGAGCTTGATGAGTTTAATCTGATTATTTTTTGAGCTTGTCTTTCACCATGCCAGCGAGTGTGTTGGCGGTATCAAGAACCTTGTGAGCTGTCTCACCAACGCGGGCCTTGAGCTCATCCTTCGGATACTTCGCCATGAGCTCTTCGACTTTCTTCGTTGCTTCTTCTTTTGATACGCCGAATTTTTCCTGAACCAGGGCCACGAGTGCCACCGCATTGCCTCTGACTTTATCGAGATCCTTTTCAGAAATCGAATCCCATTTTTTCATCGCCAGCTGAGAAATTTCCTTCCAGCGGGACATCAGCATTTCCTTATCGATGTTCATAGAGCTTCCTTTGCTTTTTGCCAGTTGTACGGCCCCTTCCACTATAGCATTGGTGTCGACATGGTGCTTA
>CANGAC010000137.1 GCA_947451425.1 Bacteriovoracaceae bacterium
CTACACCAGCTACGACGTCCAGCCTTTCGTCGATTCAGCGACGGCGACTTTCAATGAACTCGAAGCAGACTACGGTCCATGGCCGCACAACCAGCTCATCATCTACGGAAACGCACCTTCGGGCGGAATGGAATACTCCGGTGCAACGATCACGGCACTCTCTGCTGTTCAGCATGAAATGTTTCACTCGTACCACGCGCGCTGTCTGATGCCTGCCAACGGTAACGCTGGCTGGATGGATGAGGCGATTGCCCGTTGGAGAGATAACAAGTATCCCCTGACAGAAAAACTTACGTTTGCTTCTACCCGCCTCGCCGGCCGCTCTGCTTACACCCGCATGACCGATCGCATGGCCTACACAGAAGGTTCAGCATTCCTCTCCTGGATCGCGTTCCGCATGAATGAGAAGGGACTGTCGTTCAAGACTTTCCTCCGTGACTACTTCCAGAAGTATAAGTACACAACTGTGACAACGCCGCTTTTCCAGAGCGAAGTGACAGAAGCTTCGGGCCTCGAGCTTCAGGCAGACTTTAACCAGTACATCTACGGCAAAGGCACAACTCTTCCGGCCAACAAAAGTGTTGAACCTGAAGCAGATCCGATGCACCCGCGCTTCACGAAAGAGCAGCTGCGTGACATGACCTGGCTCTAGTCCCCTACTAACTCAGTTTCTTTCCATCACTCCTTGTTGCCTTCATCATGGGAAGGAACAAGGAGTTTTTTTATGGAACAGCTTTCTCATGCTTTTGCCAGTTTCTCCGTCCGCGATGCCACCCGTGCTCAGGACTTTTACAAAAACATTCTGGGACTTAAAACCGAACTCTTCCCGATGGGAGAGAGTCATCTCCTGAACATCGAAATCGGAGGAGAGAAGTTCATGCTGTATGAAAAGAAAGATCACACTCCTGCGAGTTTCACCGTGATGAATTTCGAGATTCCTGACATCGAAGCGGCGGTGAAGGAACTCTCATCCAAGGGAATTAAGTTCGAGCGTTATGCAGAAACGGATGAGCTGGGAATCA
Source organism: Bacteriovoracaceae bacterium (assembly GCA_947451425.1). GTDB lineage: Bacteria > Bdellovibrionota > Bacteriovoracia > Bacteriovoracales > Bacteriovoracaceae > Peredibacter. Next base: position 1,023 of record CANGAC010000137.1, read on the forward strand.
CCAGAAACGACGGTCCCCTCATCGCCTGGTTCAAAGATCCGGACGGAAATTTCATTTCTCTGATTCAGAATGAAGTAGCACCACCGAGTCCGAGCTAACGGCCGATCGTAATGTCCTGAAGATCAAAATACTGGCGACTGCCGGCCCCGTAGGAGACGAGATCCAGGTTCAGTCCTGCAGGTAAGACTCTGACCATTGCCATGACGAAGTTGAATTCCCCAACTGAGGCAAGGCGGCGCTGGTTACCTTTTTCAGGTTCGCGGGCATTGGAGTGCATGGAGCTGGAAGTGATTTCGATCGAGTTATATCCAAGAAGTGAGTCTTCGAGTTTCATGACTTCGCTATAGTGGACATCACCCGAGCCGAAGAGGACGGGTGCTTCAATTTTTTTCAGGCGTTCAAGCGTATTCTTAAAGGCGCGCGCATTGGTTCCTTCATATGACCATCCGGAGCGATATCCACCGAAAACCTGTGAGCCGGTGAAGATCCAGCCAGGAGTTTTCTCAACAGAGAGATGATCAAAGAGCCAGTTCTCCTGCCCTTTCCCCCAGTGATCGTAACCAAGGTAGCGGAGGTCGCGGAATGAGCGGTTATCCATGAGATAGAATCTCTGCCCATAAGCGGAGAAGCTTGTGGAAATTCCCGGTCCCCATGCCACTTCCGGCATCACGGCGTCCTGTGCATAGAGAGTCCGGAAAACAGTTGTGGCGGGATTTTTCCAGGGAGTGTTGCCGTAGGAATTATTCAGACCAAAATCGTGATCATCCCATGTCGCCAGAGTCGGAATGAGTCTCGGCAGATGATACAGATCAAGCGTCATGCGGGTTTCTGTGTACCGCCGCCAGATTTTTTCTTCATCCGGGCCGATCTTCTCCGGGTGCGAAGGAGTGTCGTCGACGTAAACGTTATCTCCCAGCATGAAGAGGAGATCAGGTTTTGCATCGGAAAGGGCCTTCCACATCGGTGCCTGGAAATCGGCTTTCGTATCCCGCATGCAGGAAGCAAGCGCAATTTTGACTTCCGCGAGTTCAGGTCTCAGTGTCGAAAATATTCTGGTGTCGAGAAGTACACCTTCAGGACTGGAAATCTGAAGCTCGTAGTCTTCACCAGGAAGAAGGTCGGTGACCAAAACCCGATAGGCCTTCCAGTCTGAATACTCTTTAACGATCTTCTCGACTTCCACCGTCGCGCGCGGAACGGTGATCACGATGTCTTCAACCGCCATCACATTAATCTGGGTGGCCGAAAAAGATGTGGCACCCTGGAGCACAGGAAAAAGATATTCTTTCCGGGGCTCACCATCGACCGCATAACTCTGACCGGCCAGGACGACTGTCCCTAACAAAGCACTGCTCTTGAAAAAATCGCGACGGGTAAAACTCATGGGGATATTGAACCCCATCCACCATGGTCTGTTAATATGTCAATTTTTCAGGTTCTGGTGAAGAGGACAGGCCATCGGGTGGATTTCCTTCCGGGAAGCTCCCCCAGACATCGAAAAGAAATCGATCTCCAGCCCCGTTTTGGTCATTCCTTCCCTACAGAAATACTGAAGGTAGATCTTCCGGGTCCGGAGATTCATCAGACCTCCAAAATAGGCCGCCCTGGTTGAGCGATCGAGCTTGTCGCTGGAAAGAAGGATCAGCCTTTTCCCCCTAATGTCCTCACCGAAGACCTGAACTACAGGAAACTCCTTCAGCGGATCCCGGAACATTCTGAAGCGGTGATAAAGTCCGGCGGTCTTGATGAATTCATCGATGCCCGGCAACCGGAAAGGAGGACGAAAGCAGTGATTCAGATTCAAGAGGAAAAAAATCACGGCAAAAAAAGCAGCGATATATCTGAGAGTCCGTCCAGGAATGATTTTTGCTTTATCTCCCGTCAGGAAAAGAAAGGGAATCCAGGTCACAGCACAAATCCAAGGAACGAATCCGAGCTGAAATGAGAGGACCGTCAAAAGATGAAAGGTGAGAAAAACGCCGGCGACGGGAAATCTCAAGCGGGGGAAGAACAAAAGACTCAGCGGAATGAATAAAGCAAACGGGCCTTCCAAAAAGATCACCAGATAATTCAGAATTCTCAGGAACTCCGGATAACCGGCAAACAGATTGCCGAACGGTAAGAGCAGGTTTTTATCTCTGAAATAGTAAAGGAGGGCATCTCCCTCGAGCCAACTCGGGTTGAGTTTTCCCATGAAGGCCTGGAAATACATAAAAAAAAGCAGGATGAGTAAGACGATGTTCCAGCCGGAAAAATACTTCCTCACCGGAGGATTACTCTTCCCCTTCTCCAGCGAGTACTGCTCACCTACCGGAAAAAAGATGCAGAGGAAAATAAACACAATGATGAGAACCGAATCGACAAGATCAGAAAACCAGTTCCGGTGATGGAAAGAAACTTCCAGAATAAAAAGAGCAGGAGTTACCCAGCGGGTTTTCCATCCCACGGTGAACAAAAGACTCAGTCCAAGCCTCAGGAGATACAGAACCGTGACAAACAAAATCCCATCGGAAAGAGAGAACAGGGAATGATTGTACGAATCACTGACCTGAAGCCAGGCAGAATGAGGAAGAAGTCCGGAGTCGGAAAACAAGAGTTCTCTGTGCGGAAAAAAGCTGAGTGCCCGGAGGAAAGCAACGATTCCGAGGCAGATCCTGAAGACCGCTAGCCCCTGAGTTGTAAAGGAAAGACGCTCTTTAATTAATGAAGTCACGGACAAAATCTCCCGCGGGATTTGCCCTGATTTCGGCCGGCGTCGCAAACTGCAGGACATTTCCCTTCTCCATGATCATGATCCGGTCACTCATGCTGAACGCCTCAACCTGGTCATGGGTGACGTAGATACAGGTCATCTTGAAGTGCTGTTGGATTTCGCGGATGTCCTTTCTCATTTTCTCCCGAAGCTTGGCATCGAGGTTCGAAAGCGGTTCATCTAAAAGAAGAACTCGCGGACGCGCGACGAGTCCCCGCGCGAGCGCCACGCGCTGCTGTTGTCCACCGGAAAGAGTGTTCGGCATGCGCGAAGAAAGTCCACCCAGCTCTACGAGCTTTAAAACTTCTTCAACCTTTTTGGAAATTTCATCCATCGGTGCTTTCGCCATCCGGAGAGGGAAGGCCACGTTCTCAAAAATATTCATGTGAGGCCAGATGGCGTAACTCTGAAAGACCATGCCGAGGCGCCGGTCTTTCGTCGGGACAAAAAGATTTTTTGCCGGATCAGAGATGAGTTCGTCTCCGATATAAATTTCCCCCGTCGTATTTTTCTCAAGCCCCGCCACCATCCGGAGCGACGTGGTTTTCCCGCAGCCAGAGGGCCCGAGGAAAGAAACGAATTCCCCATCGTTAATGCGGAAGCTGATGTCATTCAGGATCCGCGCCGATTCGTAGCTCTTTGAGACTTTCTTAAATTCTACAGCACTCATAGTCCGTACTTCCCTTTCGTCGCAAATTTCAAAATGAGATTCATTGTCGCAATCACCACCAGGGCAAAGAACGCCAGAACGGCAGCTCCGCCACCGGAAGCGTCTCCGTATTCCTGCATCTGGAAAATCAGTGTCCCAATCGTTTCATTTCCCGGTCCCGTGAGAAGGACAGTCATAGTTAGTTCCGAAAACGCCGGCATGAAGACCAGAAAGAACGAGGCCATGAAAAAGGGCCTCAGGATAGGGATCCAGATGCGCCAGAAGACCTGAAAACTTCCCGCTCCTGCCACGTGAGCTGCATCGATCAAAGACTGATCCACCTGCGCGATCCCGTCGTTCAGAATCCGGTAGGAGAAGTTTAAGAACTTCGCGAGATAGGCCAGGAGAATAATCCCGAGCGTATTATAAAGCGGAATCTGCCAGCTGAGGGTCGTGAGGATGAGAGCGAGCGAAATGACCGTACCGGGAACAGCGTAGGGAATCGCAATGAAAACTTCCTTCATCTTATTCACCGGACGCGAGACCGATTTTCCGCTCTGAGACAGGAAGTATCCAAAGAAGGTACAAATAATGCCCGCGCCGAAGGCCAGCAGAAAAGAATTCCGGATCGCGCGCCAGGTTTCATCCGTCTTAAAGAAGATCATGTGAAAATTCTGAAGACCCAGATTGGCGAACGAATGCTCGCCTTGCACCCTTGAGAGTGCCGCGTACAAAATGGATCCCACCGGAAGCGCAAATAAAATGAAAGCGAGAACGAAAAGAAACAAACTCGCCCAGACTTTGTTTTTCCCGAGAGGAATCAAAGATGGACGGGCAACTTTTCCCGTCACCAGACTGAAGCGGAAACGCTTCCCGATGTAGTGATCGAGAATGAAAACGACCAGCGCCAGAAGAAGCAGGGAAAGAGAGAGAATCCCTGAAAGCTTGAGCCCGGTGTAAGAGGCCATCTTCTGGAAAAGGACAATCTGAGTTGTCATGAGTGTAATCCCGGCGGCGTTTCCGATCAGGGCCGCCACACCGAAACTCGCAATCGCTGAAAGGAAGGCCAGGAGCATTCCTGAGATGAGCGATGGAGTCACGAGCGGAAGAACAATTTTATAGAACACACTGAAACTTCCCGCTCCGGAAATCCGTGCGGCCTCTTCAAGAGACGGATCAATTTTCTCCATCGCCGTCATGAGATTAATCAGAATGTATGTGTAAAACGAAGCGGTCATCACAAAGATGAGACCGGTCATCGAATAAATGTTGAGCCACGGAAAAACAGTCAGGAGAAACCCGTTCGAAGGATTGGCGAGGTAGATCCACGCGATCGCTCCGAGGAACGGCGGGATCGCGTACGGGAGACAGAAAGTTGTTTTCCAGAAACCCTTCAGCGGTATATCAGTCCGGGTGAAGAGCCAGGCCAGTGGCAGGGAAATGAAAGTGGAAAAGAAGACCGCACTTCCGCAGACGATGATCGTGTTCTTAAAACTTCTGAGAGTCATCGGCGAAGTGAAGGCCCGTTTATAAATGGCCCAGTCAAAGTGACCGTTCTCAAAGGAGAAGGACTCTCCCAGGAAAAGAAAGGGATAAACACAGATGGCAAAAAGAATGAGAAGAAGAACGTAGAGGGCGATCTTTTTCATTTGAACATGATCTCCACGTAATTCTCCTTGATCTCGAAGCGCTTCTCCGTGAGTTCAAGAATAAGTTCCGGCGTCCAGGCAAAAGCTTTCTCTTTCAGCTCCGATAATCCCTTCGCCCCTTCCGGCGGCGGAAAATCCTTGAGCGGAGAATGCATGAAGGATCTGGTCATCGCTTTCTGCCCATCCTGGGTGAAAAACCACTCCGCGATTTTCAACACAACATCGCGCTGATTTTTTTTCTTCGGAATCCCCATGGTATTGAACTGGGTGACAACGCCGTCTTCGGGATAAATAATCTTAAGTCTCGGATCGTCGTGCTGGAAGCGAAGAACGTTTTCCAGGAGAACGAATCCCACCGGTCGCTCTTTGGTCTGGATTCTTTTCAGGACGGCAGAGTTTCCGCCATCGAAGAGGAAATTATTTTTCCGGAGTTCATGGAAATACTCCCAGCCGTATTTCTGGTGAAGGGCGAGCACGGTGGTGAAGGCCGTCCCGCTCGCAAGCGGACTTCCTCCGGTGGCAATGCCCTTGTACTTCGGAAGGGCCAGATCCCGGAAGGTCTTCGGCGCGTCTTCAGCGCTGATGACTTCGGAATTGTACGCCAGAACCATGACGGGAACCGAGACGATATGGAAGAGCCCTTTTTCGTACTGATACTCCGGCCGAAAGGTCTCATACTGGGACGGCTTCCAGGAAACGAGCCTCCCGCTGTCAGCGAGTTCCTGGTACCAGAACCGCTCCGAGGAAATCATGATGTCGGCCTTGGGAACACCGGCGATGAGTTCCGTATTCACCTTCGCTGCGATTTCTTCAGAGCCCGCCTGATACCAGTTGATCTTCACACCCGGAAACTCTTTTTCGAGCATCGGAGTGACATCGGCAATCGTATCTTTGTACAGCGACGTATAGATCCAGACTTCGTTCGAGTCCTGAGACTGGCAGGAGATGATCAGCAGAAACAGGAGGAGAAACTTCATACGAAAAGCTTAGTCAAAGCCACTCAGAAGCTCAAGACAATCCTCTTTCTTAAGGCGAAACGCCTTCTTTCCTTCGTACTCCCAGCAGTGAGGATCGGGTCTTGCGGGCTTCGTGATAATCTTCTGAACAAAGTTCCCGTCCCCGTCGAGGATCACCATCGTCGTGGATGTTTTTTCCGTGAGAGTGAGCGTGGTATTTTTTCCATCCTGCCAGGTCCGCGTGAGCATTTTTCCGTCTTCCATCTTTTCGACTTCGGTCCGGAGCTCGCCCTTTTCCAGCGTAAAAATCGATTCGCTTTTTTCCCGCCGATAAAACTCTTTTGTCACATCCCCTTCAGAGGTCTGGGAGAGAGTTCCCGTGCGGGGAATTTCCTTTTTCAGGTAAAAGATTATGCCTTTATCTACCTGGGCCCGGGTCTTTGTGGTTTTCTTGTAGGTCTTCTTGATGACAGGGGGATCCTTTCTTAAGGATGAGCAACCGATGAGGAGAAGAAGGATCAAAGTCCTGGTCATAGCTCATTCTATCGCGTTTTGAATTTCCGTCCATCTGATTTCCCATAGATGGCCGCACGCCCCCTATGAAGAAATGACCCGCCTCCAGAAAAATCATGAAATGCTTTTCATCCCCCTAGGCACCATTCCCGGGGAGAGCTATAAAACCCCGCGAGTATTTAACAAGGGATGCAAATGAAAAAATTGATTCTTGCCGGGGCCATGATGGCCTTTGCTGTCACCGCCTTCGCCCAGGACCTCACGATCAACGCTGCTGAATTCGGGATCGGGAAATTTCACAGAAAAGATAACAAAGAACATGCGTACGAAACGACGAACGCGTGGAAGCCTTTCATCCTTCCTGAAGGAATTCCGACGACTGCTGCGTACGTGATGAAAAACTCAGATTCCAATTACACCATCTTCTTCACCAACCTCGAAGAGTTTCTCGCGAAGGTTGTTGAACTCACAAAAACGACCGGGAAAAAAGTCGGAATGCTGAACCTCAATGCTCACGGACTTCCGGGCGGCATGTGGTTCCCGAAAAATGCCAGAACCCGTGATTCCTTTGAGTGCGGAAGCTGGAGACAAGCGGCAAACAATTCTGATGATGATAACTATAATCAGTATTACTCTGCCGTCAGTAAGTCTGAGATGCTCTCGTTTAACCAGATGGCCAATGCTTCGAAGATCCCATCCTTCTCCTGCCTCACAGGTCTTCCGGAGTGGAC
>CANGAC010000138.1 GCA_947451425.1 Bacteriovoracaceae bacterium
CTTGAGATACCTGTACCAGTTACGATGGTTCCGTTTCCGCCGTTACCATTTCCCGTAACGATCACGTGGCCCGATGGACATGCTGATCCGTTACCTGCAACAGTAACGATTTCTCCCGTGCGCTGGTTACGGCAACGGATTTCTCCGGTGCGAACTGAGACACCCGGAACAACGACACCACCGCCAACACTGCCGCGGATTCTGTAGCGATCAGAGTGAAGACGAAGACATCTTACGCAGGATTCTCTTTCTGTACCTTCTCTTGTTTTACCAAGGCCGAAGAGTCCGCGTTTAGGTTTACATTCATTATAACAAGGGTCACCTGGATAGAGACGGCCTTCACCTTCGAGTTCTTCGCAGACGATGACATCAGTTCCACCGTTACCGCCCGCCTGAGCGCCGGACTGAGCTCCTGATTGCGAACCAGACTGAGCGCCTGATTGTGAACCGGACTGAGCACCCGATTGCGATCCAGACTGCGCACCTGATTGTGAACCAGACTGAGCGCCTGACTGCGATCCAGACTGAGCGCCTGACTGCGAACCGGACTGAGCGCCTGATTGCGATCCAGACTGCGCACCTGATTGGTTGCGGCCTGGTTCAAAATTTCCATCGACTTGTGATTTAGGTACGCACACCCGTTTCGTTGCTTCTACGTTGGCCTCAGGCCCCGGAGCTCCGGCGGGAATTTCGAATCGCTCTGACGTTGTCCTACGACAAGTCACCTGTCGGCAGTAGTTATCGCCTTCAGCGACCATGTCTGCCATGGAGTAGGCCCCACCCTTTGATCGGCAGAAGGAAACCGCTTCATCTACGAAGCTGTCTGCCATCGCTCCTGCAAGAGGAAGTAAAAGGCCCAGTACTACAGGGAAAAGCTTTTTCATATTCCTACCCAATTTTTGATCTCCCTACCCGTGGGAGAAATCTTTTCAGGCGCCTTCGCGCTCACTTAAATACTATCACTTGATGGAAAGGGAGCTATTCTCGGCAAAATTCGCCGGGCAAAGACTCCTATCCGTCTGTCTCATATCGGTTGAAGGCCTTCAGGACTTTAGGTGAATCGATGACTAGAAAGAGTCTATGTGATGCTGTAATCTCAAGCCGTTATGGACATTTTCACAAATCACATCCTCGGTTGGCTTACGGTGCTCGCACTCTTAGGTGCCGGATTTTACACCATGAAGGTCATCGGAGAAGAAAAGTCCTCCTTTAAAGATGACTCCTATCAGGTGACCTTTGGTCCCCTCACTCTTCTTATCCCGAACTGGTGGGCCATCACGACTCAATCTGATTTCGAGATCCGGTTTGAGCGAACCGATACCCGCTACGATTGGTATGCTGTTTTTCGCTACTTCCCTTCTCATGGAGGAAAGGACCTGCCGGAACTCTTAAAAGAGAAACTCAATCTCGAAGAAATGGAATTTGATGAGGACGTGGTCTTTGAAACAGATTCGCGTGTTCTTTTCCGCGATTCCCGCGTTCAGGAGTATTTTCAGGAAGTGATAAGAGTTGAAGGCAAGGGCTCACAAAAAGTCACCGAACGCTTCTATTACGATGTCTATCTCATGCGCGCGCAGAACGATCCCGGCTACTTTATCTTCGAATCCAGAAGCTCAGTCTTAAATGGACTGGTGGAAGGGCCGTATTTTGAAGAGAGTCTTTCTGAACTCGAACTCGCGACGTAAAAAAAAAGGGAGCCTAAGCTCCCTTTCGGATTAGTTTCTCGTTTTAATTTCTCTTGGGAGCGAATCCGCGAATCTTGTCGATCACGAAATCAATCAGCTCTTCGTCAGAAGAGAAAACATCTTCCACGAGTTCGTTCGAGAGAAGAAAGTTCTTCACGCGTATCGCGATGTTATGGAGAGACTCCATCAGATAGAGTCCACCGATGTTCTCGCCGTTGAAAGATTTGATAATCTCTTTACGAGCGTGGTTGAACATTTCTGTTTCAGTGATGTCACCCGGAATATCTTCGCCGAATTTTTCTTCCACTTCTTCAATCGCCTGCTCTTTGATGTTTTCATCAGTGGCAAAGCTCACACCGAATTCAGTCGCGAGTGCTTCAATCAGGTCAGCGCGTGAATCAGCGGCAAACTCGATCATCTCTGCTTGCTTCAGGTGGTTGATTGTATGTTGAGACAGCGCCTTAAGCGTTTCGAAATCAGTCTTCATCAAAACTTCCTTAAATAGGTATTTCCCCTACAGGATAACTAAAAACTCTACTGCCCACAAGTTAAAGCGTTGATTTATTTTACTTTCGGCCGAACTTTTTTGTGATTTTCGACGCTATGGCGTTCACTGCCGAACGTTCACCCATAAGGACAAGGAACGAGGCATAAAGAATCCCGCAGGCAGAGATTTGCGCAGTGAGAGTTACGCATTTTGTGAGGAATGGTTGAGAGAAAAATTCCGGTTTTAGGAAGAAATTTACGATGAGCCCGGTAGCGAGAGTCGCAGCTAAGACTTTGAATATTCGGCGGGAGAAGAAAAATCCCCAGCTAAGATCTAAATCTTTTTTCAGGACCCAGCTCTGAATCGACGAGTTCACGAGCGTCGAAAGAGTCGTTCCAAGAGCGAGGATCTTGAACCCATAAACGGGTGTCAGCAATAAACAAAAAGCTATGTTAAAGGCGATGGAAGCAAAGGAAGCGATGACAGGAATTCGCTGACGGTCCAGCGCATAGAAAGTCGGCACGAGAATCTTCGAGAGTCCGTAAAACGGCAGTCCGAAGGCATACATCCGCACTGCTTCGGCGGTCATCAGTGTGGACTCCCGGGTGAATTTCCCTCTCTCAAAAATCACGTTCACCATTTCGTCCGAAAAACAAAACAGCATCACCAGCGCCGGCATCACCGTGAGAAACGAAAGATAGTAACTCTGCTGGAGCTGGGCCTTGGCACCCGGAATGTCCTTTTTCTTCCAGGACTCAGAAAAGTGCACAAGGTTCGAGTTACCAATAGAAACAGAGAGGATCCCTACCGGGAGCTGGAACAGACGAAAGGCGTAGTTGAGCCATGACGTTGCCCCTACCACCGTACTGGTCGCAAGAATCGTCGTCACGAGCAGGTTCACCTGGGTGGCGGCAAAGCCCACGAGTCCCGGGCCGATCAGCATCACGACTTTAGAAGTGCGCGGGGTCCAGAGATGCTTGGGCGCCATCGGACGATAACCCTTCCGGAGAAGAGCGGGAATCTGAACCACCGCCTGCATGAAGCCGCCGAGCATGGCCCCGATTCCGAGAGAGTAAACAGGATTCACTCCGTTAGCGTAGAGGACTCCGGAAAGCCCAAGCTGGGAAACGATGCTCACAACGTTGAACCACACAGGAGCAAAGGCCGGGATGAAAAACACTTTGAGGGCGTTGAGCGCACCCATGAAGAGGGCCGCAAGAGAAACGAAAGTAAGAAACGGGGCCATGATCCGGGTGAGATTCACACAGATCTGAAACTTCTCAGGATCCTTCGTGAAGGCAGGAGCAAAAACGTGAATGAGTTCCGGCGCAAAAATCATGATCCCGATACTGATCACACCGGTCACGGCCGAGAGTAACCAGAACAGAGACCACATGAGTTCTCGTCCCTTCTCTGCTGATTCCTGATTGGCCTCAACGAAGGTCGGAACAAACGCCGAAGAGAAGGCGCCTTCAGCAAAGAGATCACGAAGGAGATTGGGAATCCGGTACGCCACTAAGAAAGCATCCGTCACACCACTTGCGCCGAAATACGCCGCCATCACCTGCTCTCTGACGAGACCAAGGATGCGCGAGCAGAAAGTGGCGACGGCCATTTTGAGGGATGAGCGGATAACGGACATGCGTTGATTTTCGCTAGAAAGTGATCCCGAGTCCAGCGTTTCCGGCGTTGAGAGTTCTTTCCCGGGAAAAACTAAATCCTGCAGTCGTATACGAGTATTCAAGTTTTCCGAACAGGCGTTCGCCGAAATAGTAGATGAATCCCGTGGCGTACATCATCCCGTCCTGAGTGAAGTTGAATCTGTTATTGAGAACTTTATCTTCGGTCTTCACGCGCCCCGTGATCTCCTGATGAAAATAGGTACCGCTGACGTAGTGAAGAAAATTCTGCGTCCAGCGGTAACCGGACACAAGTCCCACTTCCTGGTGGATCGTCTGCATCCACAAGCGGTCGATGGCATCCGACTTCGACTCGGTGTTGTTACTTCCCCAGGGCCAGGTGATTTTGATTTCTGTTCCACCATTGGCATTGGTTGAGCTTTGTCTTCCGATTCCTCCCGTCACCGCGAGGGAAAAGTTTTTCGCTTTCGCCTGAAGTCGGCTATCCCCGAGGATCTGATACTTCACGCCGAGAACACTGGGAGCATTGAGGAGCCAGTGGGCATCGGCGTAGACATCGAGCTTCTCGAGAATCCCCATTTCCCCGTGGCCGGTAGGGCGGAAGACGGGTGTCCTTTCCTTGAGCGGATGCTTGATGTTGTGGTTCGAGAAATCCGCTTTGTCTTTCTGGAATTGTTCGATCCGCGCTTCCGCACTGAAAGCTCCCAGTTGTCCCTGCGCTTCGGGAGAAATCATTCTCGCCTGCGGAAGGTAAACAGACGTCGCACAAGAGACTAACCAGAGAAGAGAGAACAACAAAATGATTTTCATCAGGCTATTCTTCCTATGAAAACCAGTTCGGTCAACATTTGGTTCTCTTTCGCCCCTACGTAGCATCGGGGCAAGTGACTGAGACAACATGAGAAGTTGAGAAGGTATCTTTTTGTCACCTATTTTTTCTTACTTTCACTCGCGCACAGGTGAGTTGATGTTTGCACGAACTTAATTACAATCGTGGGGGCAGGGTGGAATGATGTGTTTAAGCAGGATGCGGGAAGGACGATCCCCTCCACAACTTCAGGAAGAAGTTCTGGGACACCTTCAACTTCACACACACACCGGATTCAGGAACAAGGATTAGTTTCGGAATCGAGAGAGACAAGGAGGAATCCATGAAACTCGCCATCGCGGTCGAAAGCAAGCAGCACCCGAAAAACCAGAACGACTACCGGGTTTGGTACCTCGAGATTGACGACAACGGACACGTCGTCAGCGTCGGAGTAAAAACCAAACAGGAACTCGTCGAGGATCTGTTTGAGTGCTACCGGAAGACGGGCAAGTCCAACTGGCGGGCGTTTGCTAAGGGAGCGGAGAAATCCTCACCCATCGAGATTTTTGACTTCGTCTCGATGAACATGCACGAGAACACGCACTTCGGGAATCTCCCGACATTAAGCGAGTTCCAGAGTGTGCTCAATGCTCTTCAGAGTCGCCTTGAATTAAGATCGATCGCCTAGAATATCTTTCTCCTCCCAGGAATCAGTTATTTCTAGGCCTTTCCGGGGAAGGGTTAAAATCCTTCCCTGTTTTTTGTTTATTATCTGCGCTGCATTCAGAAAATAAATCCCCCACACCCCATTCAAATTGCCCCTACAGTTCTGTATAGTCTCGTGTACCGCTTAACATTCAGGAATAAAATCAATCGGGGAAAGCTCATGCAGACTTTGGCGATCATTGGTGCTCAATGGGGTGACGAAGGTAAGGGAAAGATCACAGATCTTCTCGCGGAAAAATGTGATCTCGTTGTGAGATACCAGGGAGGCCACAATGCTGGTCACACGATCTGGGTGAACGGAAGTAAAACTGTTCTTCACGTGATTCCTTCTGGTGTTCTTCATCCGCACTGTATGTCGGTCATCGGCCACGGAGTTGTGCTGGAGCCGGAAAACTTTTTAAGAGAACTCGATAAGGTGAAAAATCTCACGAAGGTCACACCGGATAATTTAAAACTCTCCTCTACTGCCACTGTCATCACGAGCTATCACAAGCTCCTCGATGCCGCCCGCGAGACTCAGGGCCCGGAAAAAATCGGGACAACCGGCAAGGGCATCGGCCCGGCGTACGAAGATAAAGTTTCCCGTCGCGCGATCAAAGTAAAAGACCTTCTCGATAAAGACACGCTCATCCGCCGCCTCTCAAATGGTTACGCGGAAAAAGCCATTCTCTTTAAGAATCTCTATCAGATCGACTTTCCGACCATTGAGCAGGAAGTTGAACGGCTCTATGAAATGGGCCAGAAGATGAAAGACTATGTGACGGATACGTTCAGTCTCATCGATCAGAAACTCTCTGAAGGAAAACGCGTTCTTTATGAAGGAGCGCAGGGAATTCTTCTCGATGTGGATTACGGAACATATCCGTTCGTCACATCATCATCGACAGCGGCTTCAGGAATTTATACCGGGGCGGGAGTTCCCGGAAGAAAGCTCGAAGAAGTCATTGGTGTGGCGAAGGCGTACACCACTCGCGTGGGTGAAGGTCCATTCCCGACTGAACTCTTCGACGATCTTGGTGCTCACATTCAGACCAAGGGGAATGAATTCGGAGCAACCACCGGTCGCAAGCGGCGTTGCGGTTGGCTGGATATTCCCCTTCTTCGTTACTCTGTTAAGTGTTCGCAACTCACATCGATTGCTCTCACAAAACTCGATATCCTCTCTGATCTTCCGACGCTTCAAATCTGTTACGCCTACGAAGTGAACGGCAAAGTGGTGGATTGCGCTTATCCGGGAATCAATCTTTTCGATGCTAAGCCTTTGTATAAAGACTTCAAGCCATTCAAAGATGCGTTCGACGGTGACAAGGCTTCTCCGGAACTTGAAACGTATATGAGTTTCCTCCAGGATGCTCTCGGTATTCCGGTGAAAATATATGCGTACGGACCGGATCGCGCGCAGGTTGTTTTCCGCGATAATTTTTGGAAGTAGAGGGAATTTCCCTCTTTAGAAATTTCAGGAAATCTCCATAATGATGTCACAACATGACATCACGATATTTCCTGATTTTTTTCTTCTGTTTCAGTGCGATTGCCAGTGACTGCTCACCGGTGAATCTCATCACGGAAAACAATTCTCCCTTCAGGAAAATTCCTGTCTACAACCAGGGCACGATCAACATCTGTTACGCGTATTCGGCGGCGCAGATTCTTGACTGGTATCAGCTGAAAAATGGCGCCACCAAAAGAAACATTCATCCGGCGTGGGCGGCCCTTCAGTACGCCCTGAAAAGAAATAAAGCGAAACTCGAAATCGGTCACCCGAAGGAAGCCATCGAAAGTCTGCGCACATCATTCAATTGTGATTACGAAGCGGTTGAAGCAGCTGTGAAAACCTTGGGAAGTTCCGAAGAACCAGAAACAAAGATTCTTACCTCCATAGAACGCGGACAATATCGCCTGCCAGCCGGCTCAACTTCTGTTGAGACCCTGAAACTCGCCCTTGAAAAAAATTGTCCAGTGGAAAAAAGAACACTCATCATGATCCCGGAAGTGGAAAGACTCAATTACGAAACTCTCCATGATGATGAAGCTTACGAAACGTTTTTCCAGTCGAAGTTTTCCACTTCGCCGTCTCCGGTTTCCATCGCCTACTGCGCGAACGTCTGGAAAAATTCTTCCTTCGACGGCATCAGTACGAATACCAAGGGCGAACGTGATGTGGTCGATAAAAACTGCGAGTACCACGAGTCCCTGGTCGTAGGGCAAAAAAAAGTGGGCAATTCCTGCCACTATCTCGTTCGCAATACCTGGGGAAACCGCTGGACAGCGACCAATAAAAACTACTCCTGCGTCTGCCGGGATCTCGCCACCGGTGAATACGCCGAGGACTGCCGACCTGAAACCCATGGGAACGACCGATATTCTGTAGAAGGTTGCTGGATTAAGGGCAAAGACCTGGCCCGGAACATCGGCCAGCTCACGTACGTGAAATAACTTCCTCTTCTAAGAAATCCTATGCTCGTGGATAATAGGAGGAATGAAATATTTCCTTTTAATTTCTCTGTTCCTTTTATCCCTTTCGGCCTTCGCTGACTGCGAAGTCTTCACCCGCTTCGGGATGCCGAAAGACATCTGCTGGATCAAAGACTACCGCGGATATTTTTCCCAGAAATGCCTTACGGGATGCGAGGCCCGCACATTTTTAGACAAGCACAACGTCAAGCCTCAGAACATTGACCGCAGAGGCGGGAAAAATCCGGCCTCGCAATACTGCCTGGCCCTGGGATTTTCTGTCGTCGTCATGAGAGACAAAAATCTCGGCGAGCAGAGTTTCTGCGAATTCCCTGATAAGTCGGTCGTCGACTCCAATGCTTTTGCCAGGTCACTCAAATGAGAATTCTTTTTCTTCTCATGCTTTCACTCTCAACCGCCTTCGCCGTGGATGATTGCCCGACCGTCAATTATCTCA
>CANGAC010000139.1 GCA_947451425.1 Bacteriovoracaceae bacterium
AAAAGACCTGCGCCACCTTCTCCGTAACAGACGTTGGTCTCCTCATCGAGCACTCCGTAGCGCCAGAATTTTGCAATTCTCACCATGCGCTTTCCCGCCTCATCCCCTCTTTCCAGAATGAGCGAAGGAACTCCCTGCTCAGCGAGCCTCACAGCACAGAAAAGTCCTCCAGGACCTGCACCGATGATGATGGGCTTATTTTTCGTCAGATGAAATTTCGGAAGAGTTTCAGTTTCCGGATAACTATCGTTTGCGCCGATGAGTGCATCAAGAATGTAGAGATAAATGGGTTTTCTGCCACGGGGGGCCCCCCTGGCATCCAGGCTTCGAGAGATCGTCCGGTAGGAAGTAATCTCGGGATAAACTTTTTTTACATGCTTTTCGAGATCCACATCAAAGGGAAGCTCGAATTGATACTTTTTTGGCATATTGGTTAACCGGCTTTTACATTATGCAACATGGAAAATCAAAGACATTCATCATATGATCAGGACCTATGAAGGCCGGAATGCTCATCATCGCCAGCGAAGTCCTTAACGGGAAGATCAGCGATACCAACAATCAGACTCTTGCTCTCTTTCTCCGCGGGTTTTCCGTTGAGATTGAGAAAACCGTTATCGTCAAAGATACGATTCCCGCAATTCACAAGGCACTGAAAGATCTTCTCGAAGAGTGCGATTTCATCATCACTTCCGGGGGACTTGGTCCTACCCGCGATGACCTCACGAAAGAGGCTCTCGGTTCTTTTTTCGGAAAGAAGACTTTATTCTCTCCAGAGGCCATGGCGATTGCCGAAAAAAACTATGAGCGTTTTTCCCGCGCATTTGCCGGGAAGGAACACGGCTACTGTTTCTTACCGGAAGATTTCCAGGCTCTGAATAATCCGACTGGATTTGCACCAGGATTATTTTTCGAAAACAATGGTAAGTTCATCCTTTGTGGGCCGGGTGTTCCCCGCGAGTTTCGCGGAATCCTTGAGACTCATCTTGAACCACTTGTTCTTTCAAAAAATAAAAGCTCGAAACTTTTCCGTCTCGTTAACATCAGAACCAAAAGAATTCCGGAAGAAAAAATCTTCGGTGAAGTGGACAAGTCTCTGTGGGACAAGCTTGAAGCTTACGGTGATGTGAGTTCGCTTCCGAATTATCTTGGTGTCGATGTGGGCGTTAAGATTACGGCGGATTCTGAGTCAGAGCTCAACCGGAAAGAACAAGAAATTATCTCTCTCATCGATCACTCCCCTCTGCGGCCCGCGGTCTGGCACATCGGGCTCGAGTCCATCGAAGAAATTATCCTGAAAAAA
This sequence comes from Bacteriovoracaceae bacterium, assembly GCA_947451425.1. Taxonomy (GTDB): domain Bacteria; phylum Bdellovibrionota; class Bacteriovoracia; order Bacteriovoracales; family Bacteriovoracaceae; genus Peredibacter. The sequence continues at coordinate 1,304 of CANGAC010000139.1, forward strand.
GCCCGTGAACTGAAAATCACCTTTGGTTTTGCCGAATCAGCAACTGGTGGCCTTTGCTCTCATCGGATTACTTCAATCTCCGGAAGCAGTGAAAGTTTCATGGGAGGAATAGTCAGCTACGATAATTCCGTTAAAGAAGAAATCCTCGGGGTAAAAGAATCAACTCTCTCGCAGTTTTCGGCCGTGAGTCTGGAAACAGCAAAAGAGATGGCCATTGGTGCCCGTGAAAAACTTAATGTCGATATTGCTGTTTCAGTTTCCGGCATCGCTGGTCCGGGAGGAGGCACTCCGGAAAAACCCGTGGGACTTGTTTATGTTGCAGTGTCTTCCCGGCTGGGATCTGATGGCTTTGAAGCAAAACTTTTCGGAGACAGGGAACAATTGAAGTTCCGTTTCTCTCAACAAGTCCTGATGACCCTCATAGAGACGATGGAAAAATTTGCCGGAAACTGACTCAAGGACTCGGCAGTTGAGAATTTTTTTCCGTTTGGCCTAACTTAAATTCAATCACTTAAACTGACATTTCTTCCCGGATGCGAAGTCCTCGATAATAGCGAAATAACAGCCTTAAGAGCTTAAAAAAATTCACGAATTAATCCGATAGTTAATCCAAGAGGGAAGACACGGATGTTGAACTCGCTACGAAAGTTATACCAATCAGGAAGATTTGAAAGCGTACTTGTACTCGCTCTCCTCTCAATTTTCACATCCTGTATGCCTCAGGGCACTCAATCAAGAATCAGCGCCGATAGCTCTACTGACGGAACGACAACTTCCGGAAGCACAGGAACAACTGCCAGCACATATCCCAATCCTACCTATCCACTTTCAGGAATTTTTGTCCAGGAAGGCGCAGTCCAGTCAAAAACAAATTTCAGCTTACCAATTAACTTCAATGACACCTTCATGGTTCGTGGTGATGTGCTTTCGACGTATCTTCGCACCATCCCTAATACGACGAAATTCTGCCTCGTAGGAAAATTCAATTACATCTCCGGAACAGATAAGTTCCTTCTTCTTTCTGCGAAGCCGAAGCTCTATACCGACCTCGTAAAGAAAACGACTGAGTACTACCTGCAGGTGGAACCGGCAAACTCAGAGGCCAACCAGAATGACTGTCTCGTTTACAACCTGACGAACGCACTCTTCAATGGAGCTTCCAATCCTACCGCAAGCTTCAGTCTTTCTCAGGTTTGTGCGAACTGCTCGAATGCCATCACCAGCACTGGTCTTCGTCTCTTCTTTATCAATGGCCAGGAAGTTCCGACTCTCACGACATCTGCTCTCGTCATGACCATTTCCGGAAGCTCCACATCGGGAACTGCTTCATCTTGTACAAGCTCGAGTGCGTGTGTCGCCGGCGGCTTTAGTTGCTGCTTACAAGGTCAGTGCGTGAAAGACGGTGCAACCAAACCCGGAGCTTCGGCCATGTCTGGATTTGATAGTGCTGCTGAAGACGTGCAGAGTAATCCTGCTAGATACATCCTTTATCCGCAGTTCTATTTTGTTTGTGATGCAAGCACGGGAACGCCCGGAACAACACCCGGTGGAACGGCTGACCCTGATTATGAAGCTCAGGTCAGAATCATGGAAACGGGCCAGCTCTACGATTGTATCAATAAGAAAGTGGGCGAATTCTCTCTCTGTACTGTAAAAGTGACAGACGCTTCTGCTATGATCCCGGGAATATTCTCTGCAGCAGATTTCGGTTATAAAGATGATATCAATTTCTCTACTGTAAACTCAAACCTGGGTGCCGCAGCCTTTTCCAATAACATTTATAAGATCAGATACGCAGGTCAGACTTTGTACGAACAGGGTGTGACGGCCCTTTTTGGCGGGACATTCGTCAGCGGCACTTCCAATGACAATTTAACTTCCTCTCAATCTGTTTCTATCACTGCGCCAGTTCCAACGAATGCGCCGGATGACAATCTCTATATCACGTACAAAGTTGACGGGACCTGCCAGAAAGTCGGAAGTACCATTGCCCGTTGTATGAAGAGTTACATTCAGGATTCAAGTGATACGACATCGACGATGTATCACAATGCTTCGAGGACTTTCATTCTTCCTTCGTATGCAGACGTCTCACCGACTTCAAATATCATTGTGAAGATAGGCGGGATCATCATTCCGGAAGATACGACAACCTGGTCGAAGGCACAGTCACCTAACCGGATTATTTTTAACTCTGGTTATGCTATTTATCAGAATCAGACAGTGGAAATTACCTACTACGTATCAGGTTCGAGCGTTGCTGCTCTCACCGGTATGAAAACCGCTGCCCAGGACGCTGTGAACCGCCGCTGTGGCGGATCAACGGTGACAGGAAACTGGAATCTCACGCCGAAGCTCGAAGGGACAACACTCGTTGATTATGACTGTGTTCCTCCTGCAACAGTTACTGACGACCCGCCTGCCAACCAGACAGTTCTCGTCTCTGGAAAAAATACTCCTCATCGCTACTTTGATGTCTCTGGCGTGAGCTACGACAGTGATTACTCAACGGCTCCCGACCAGGAACTTCTCCCCTTCAGTTACACTGATGGAAATGTGACGAAACCTAATAACGTAAGTGCGTTTGTCGGCTTCAATGAAATCTATGGATCATTTGCGAAGACAAGTGCAACAGCCGCCAAGCCAGCGAAACTTGTCAGAGTTAAAAAAGACAGAAGCTACGATATTCTTGTGACAACCGGATCATTCGCGACATGTACAACTTGTGGAAGTGACTACTACAACTCCCTCCAGAAAATCTTCCCGCAGAATTTCGCTGGAAGAGGCGGCGGTTACTCACCTGACCTTTACGAATCAAGACGCGAATCTTCTACCAGTCCTTACCGTTCAGATGACCTTCTCTATGGACGTGCATGCTTTGTTCCTGCGACGATGATCCCCTGGACTCATAAGCTCGGAACAACAACTGCTTCTCAAAGGCAGTCACGTCTCGCCTCTCAGCACTTTCTTTTCGCCAATGGTTACAACCGTGACTGGTATGGTTTTGATTACGGTTCACTCATTGGTTCATTTGATGGAGTGACCTGGTTCTCCATCGGTAACCAGAGAAGAATCAAGGCCTCAACGAACAAACTCTTCATTGCAGTAAATGCTTATTTTGGTGATCTCACAGTTGATAACACGTTCTCTGTCAACGTGAGCGAAACGACTACCTTCTCAACTTCAACGGTTCCCGATCACGATACTGAATCAGACGGTGCTGAATGCCAGAAAGCTCACTTCTGCTCTAATGATAATGATTGTTACAGAACCTTCGGTTACGATTACAGCTGTCAGAACATCGCTGGCCTCTCCACCAACTGGCCGGTCTTTGATGCCAATGGAGCTGAGACTATTGGAACAGCACCTAAGACTCTCGTCACTCTCCTCGGGGGAACTAACGGTCAATCCAAGCGTTGTGTCTACCGCGGACGAGGAGCACCTTGTGTTGCTGACCTCACGAATCTTTCAACTGCCTTTAACGGATCTTCACTCATCGGAACGGTGGCCTGCTCAGCTAATAACTATTGCCAGTCACTTACCTCAGGAACAACCACAAGATTCAATGACCGTATTGCCCGCTTTGCCACGACTCCAACGGCACAGAACGCAGCGACTGCCGCTTCTACTGTTTCAGACATCGTAGGTCTCGGAGCGCGGATTCTGGGACGTCCCTTCGATTACTATGGTACAAAATCCATTCCTTCAGCTGCGACTGCAGGACTGTCAGCAAATCAGGTTTCAGCAGTTTGTATTCCAGGGAAAAGCATTTCCACTTCGACGACGACTTACGACCTGAATCAGCGCTCACCTTCAAGCAGAAATGATTCTTCGGATAAAATCATTGGCGCCGGAGTGACTTCATCATCTTCTCAATCCACTACTTATTACAACGCTTGTACCGCCACTGATAACGCCGGCGTGAACATCCAGCTTTATCCTTTGAATCTTGGCGATGCGGCCATTCAGCAGGTGACGATTAACCAGAACCTTTCCACTAATCTTCTGGATCTTGCACCTCTTACGTCTCTTAAAATCTTCAGCACAACATCAGGATCGCAGACAACTGCTGTGGGTTACCAGAAGAACGCATGTCTTCGTGCTCCGGGAGCTTCGTGTTTCAGTGACCTCGATTGCGGACCTTCCGCATTTGCAGCGGCCAAAGCGAAGTCAGCCGATCTTTCAAGCTTGCTCGTCAGCGCTGAAGAGAAATTCTGGGAAGAAGAAATGGTTTGCGGAAATCCGGATTTCAAATACGTCTCATCCGGAACTCTGAACCCTAACTATGATATCAAAAAGAATGTCTGCTGCCGTGAGAGCGGAAATGTGCTCACAACGTTTACCCAGATGCAGGGGGACGTCACTTCTCCACTTTGGTGTAACACAGCAACCAAGCAGACCGTTGTCGCTGGTGTGAACACACCGATTAATACCAAGAGAAGATACTCGAAAGTGCATGTTGGGTTCGACAAGATGACGTGTGATCCGGATGCAGTGACAACCACGAAAGCTTTTGCTCTCTCCGTTGATAGCACAAGCTCAGTTGATCGCCTGAAGCAGATCCTTGCGCAATACAAGACTCTCGATACCGTCAATTCTCGTGCCTGCTGCACTACTCACTGGGTCCGCAGTTTTGCGTCTACCAACGGCGGTGGTCACGCATTCGCAAGAACGAAAATGCAGACTGTGGATAAAACCATGTTCAAGCACGTGAGCTGGGCACCTCAGAATACAACAATTTTCACAGATGCAGCTTTTGAATGCGATCCGGGGAATTACACGAACAGTTCATGTGAAGTGAAGTCACTTACGTCGGCTGAACAGGATAAATACCTCACATGGGCTGGTTCTCTTGAGCTCATCGGTATCCCACAGGTAGCTGTCATGGCCAATGACCAGGTCTTCAAACTCGTTGACGATAACCAGTTAAACTACGTCTCTGCCCTTGAGCCGCTTGATAATTCCATCGTCGACTACCGTGATCCTGTAAATGGCGGTGAAGATTTTGATGATGCCGGGAAGAAATATTATTCAGCAGCCTCGTACAATAAGTTTGATCTCACGACTTTGAAAAAAGTCTTCTCGGAAAATGAGTTTAACTGCTGCATTCCAACCGGCCAGCAGCTTCCTGACACGACCACCGGTTCACAATGCTGTACGGGTTTTGCAGCAACCAGCGGTGTGAAACGTTGCTGCCTTCCGGATTACACGGATGTCACGGTCTACCTCAACCGCTACGTTTCTTCAGAAGGCCGTGGTCTTGCTGAAACAGCATACGACAAGAAGACCGGCTACATTAAAGATCCGGCCCAGGTTCAGTCACTGGTTGTATCAAAGAATCTTTGCTGTTCTGGGAAAGCGATGACTGGAGTGGCGATCAGCCAGCTCTCGATTCCTCTCACCGGGAATACTTATCCCCTTCCTGCTACCCTCACATCAACAACGAAGAGATTAAATTACCGCACGGACGATGTGGATAACAACGCTGAGACGGGTTCCGTCGGATCATTTTTTGATGCTGGTGTCCGCTGGAACAATCACGTTTACTGTGTGCCGTAAGTATCAGCGGAGAAGACTCCAGGCCATAATCCCTGCAAGAATCCAGCGATAAAAAGTAAAGTACTTCAGTTCGATCTTCCCGATGAGCTTCATGAAGAAATGAATGGTAATCCATCCCACAAGGAATGACGTGATCACCCCTGTGATCATCACAGATAGGCTCGAAGTATTACCCTCTTTCATCAGATCGGGAATCTCTTTCAGGATACCGGCGAGAATTATCGGAAGCGAAAGGAGAAATGAAAATTGCCCGGCTTCTTTCCTTCTCATGCCAAGGAAGAGCGCCATGGAAAGAGTAATTCCAGAACGTGAAACTCCCGGGAAAATCGCCATCGCCTGAGCAAAGCCAATGAGACCTGCAAGCTTCCATTGCATTCCCGATTCCATAGGAGAATCAAGATGCTTCGAAAGTTTACGGTTCCGGGAATCGGCCAGCCACAGGAGCAGTCCGAATACAGATAAGTTAAACACGATGATCCAGGGAGTACGGGCCATCTTCGAAACACCAATCAGACAAACAATGAAAAAAATGGAAACGAAAGTTGAGAAGATAAAATTTCTCGTAAACCACCTGGTCTCACCACCGACTTTCAGATTCGCGAGTGCCGGAGTCAGGGTTTTAGCGTAAGCAAAAATTTCTCTGCGAAAGTAAATGATGACGGCCATCGCTGTCCCAAGATGCATCATGAGATCAAAGACGACACCCGGGTCAGGAATGCTCATGACATAAGGTAGAAGCGCCAAATGACCGCTGGAACTTACAGGGAGAAATTCTGACAGACCCTGAATAAGGCCGTAGATGATGGCATCAATCCAGGACACGGAAACTCCTTAAACTGTAGGCTGCGCCTCAATTCCAAAAAATGATTTATTAAGATTCTCCAGAGCATTGAAGAGATCGGTGAAGTTACTTTTTAGTTTCACTTTGAGATCTTCAGCGGCTGGTGCCCCATCAACTCCTGCGGCCGGAGGTGGCGCTCTCAGATGGGGAATTACGGTCATGACGTTTTTCACTGAACTCTTCCAGATTTCGAACTCGGACATGTGACCGGCCTTCATCACTTCAACGGATTTTTCAAAATAATATCCATAGAGGGCCTGTCCCTTCTCAGCAGTGAGTGAAGACTTTTCCATGTCGACCGTAAACACGTCGAGGACATCCATGGCATTGAAAGTTTCTTTGGTCTCAGCTTCTTTCGGTATTCCCCAGATAAGTTGATCAAGGGTGAATTTGTAGAACTTATTCCGGAGTTGATTAACTTCTACTTTATTGTCGTAGCTGATTTTATAAATTCTCCCCTCTCC
>CANGAC010000140.1 GCA_947451425.1 Bacteriovoracaceae bacterium
AATCTTTTTTCCGAAGAAGGAGATCACACTTCAGAAGATAGAAAACGATCGTGTTAGGATATTTTTTCATTCCTTCTTTCACGAGTTCCATCGCCTTATCGTCTTCCTGATTCAGCCGAAGGTATTCAATCAATGACTCCAGTGCATATCGACTCTTGTCAGGAGTTTTGGAAAGGGCAAGATAAAATTGCTTCGCCACATCCACTCTACCCACCTTAATCAGGCTGTAGAGATAAGCTGCAAATAGATCCTGGGTTACTTTTTTGGGGTTCAGCTTCAGGTACCGAGCAATGATGTCGGCAGCTGCTTCATATTTCCCGATCGTCATGTAAAAAAGATTCATGCCGATCACACCGTCGACATCCTGAATGAGCATCGGTTTTTTTGCCTGGATGATTTTAAATAGCGTGAGTGAATCATCGAGAGGTTTTTTTGAAGAACGAAGTTCTTCGCCATAGGCCCGGACCATCCAGCTATAAGTCTTCATGTCATCAAGATTGTTTTCGACACTCTGGCGGAAGAGTCCACCTGCGTTTACCAGACTCGTATAGGTTCCGATCAGGTAACTCTTTTGACCATTCCTGAAAAGCACTTCCGCTTTTTTCACGTCTGCTTTATCGAACGGAAGGGGAAAAATTATCTGCGGACCAAGGTGGGAATAACGAGGGCGTTCAGGCTGATCATCTTCGGGAAAAAGAAAAACATACATCAGTGCCAATGCAGCAGCAATGATCAGGATTTTCTTTCCCTTTGCCTTGCTGACTGTTTCTTCTTCTTCATACTCATCTTCGTTCTCGAGATCTTCTTCTTCCTTTCGTTTCTTCAGGAAGTCTTTGATCTCGTTGTCGATCGCAATCTCTTCATCGTTGGCGAGGCTAAGGAGTTCGGTCTTGCTCCCAAAAGAAATCATCTGCGTTGTATCCGTCGGAGTTGATACGAGTGACTTGTGTGACCGTGATTGCTCTTTCAGGGCGACGAGCTCTTTTTTCTTCGCCTCTTCCTGTTCCTGCTCAAAGTGCGCCTGTTCCGCCATGAGCTTTCTCATCTTCTGAATTTCTTCCTGGGCGACAGGATTCAGTAACGTTTTGTCTTCCCTTTCATCAAGGTCGGGCCGCGGCATCTCCTGGGAAATGGTAACGGTGTTGCCCATGTTTGGAGGAGAGACTGTTTGCTTTTGTTTTTCAATTTCACTATTCACTTTTGTTGGTGAAAGGCGAAGCGTCTCCGTGAGGGGTTCAGTGGGGACAGCAGATGGGCTCGAGAGTTTATCAATTTCTTTTTCAGTTCTCTTCTGGCGGATCGTACTCAGATCGATGACAAAAGTTGCATCTTCATTTCGTGGTTCGATGATAGTTTTATTTTCATCCATGAGATCAGCATGGAATTCAAACTGAGAAAGCGGCTTCCAGTCTCCCAAAGGAAACACTTGAGCATCTTCGCTTCCCTGGATGTGACCCTTTGATTTCAAATCATGAATTTGATTGAGATCAAACGGACCTATGACCCGGCCATTCTTTAGCCGGAGGCGATACTTCGTCATAGCTTAATTATAAGGGAAAACAGGATTTTCGAGGGAAAAACGAAAAAAAGGGGCCTTTTGGGCCCCTTGGAAGGTTACTTAATGAAAACCGAGGCATTCCCGGAGAGAACCATGACCTGTTCCCAGAAGATACCTAGCACTACCACCGGAATAAACAGGGCCACAATGACGGCCTGATTCTGGAAAGTGAAACCCAGAACTCTCTCTTCACCATCTGATTTTCCGAAGACCATAATCTTCGCGAGCTTCATATAATAGTAGAGTGAAATGACCGAGTTTACCGCCGCAACGATCGCAATACCGTAGTATTTCTTTTCGATTACGACAGAGAAGATATTGAATTTCGCAATAAAGCCTGAGAAAGGTGGCATGCCGGCGAGAGAAAAGAGCACACTCGCCATGATGATCGCCATCACCGGGTGTTTGTAAATGAGCCCTTTGAAAACATCATAAGTATCAGTTCCGTACATGTCCGACAGGTGCGAAGTGATATAGAAAGCAATCAAGGTCATAAACAGATAAGAGATTCCGTAGAAGAGAATCGCCTGAACTCCAACTTCGTTTAACACAACTACACCGAGGATCATCATTCCGACGTGGCCGATGGAAGAAAATGCCAGAAGGCGCTTCACCGAGCTCTGGCCGATGGCTGTCACGTTACCAACCGTCATGGTCATGGCGGAAATCACCAGCATGAGACCGATCCAGGAAACAGTGAGTGCTGAACCATCCGTAAAGAAAACAAACGAAACGCGAACGAGAGTCGCTAGTCCCGCCATCTTAGGAACGATTGAGAAGAAGGCCGTCACAGGAATCGGAGATCCCTGGTAAACGTCCGGAGTCCACATATGGAATGGGAAAAGAGAAATCTTGTAACCGATTCCCACGAAGAACATAAGGAATGAGATGAGAACGATGGCAAGTCTTCCACCCTCGAGGCCCGCAAGTTTCGGCATCATCTCCACGAACTGAATGGAACCCAGAGTTCCATACAGGTGACTGATACCAAAGAGAGCGACACCAGCCGAGAGACCGCCATAAAGGGCGTACTTCATACCAGCTTCTGTTGAAGTGGATTCGTCGCGCTTAAGAGAACTCATGACGTAAGAAAGAATGGAGAGGGTCTCAATTCCGAGATAAACCGTGAGCATGTTGTTGGCCGAAGCGAGGAGCATGCCCCCGATCAGAACACCAACGGCCATAATCGCAAACTCAGACTTCAGGTTCGTGTAGATGTCGCGTGATGAACGCGAAAGCCAGATGGCACCCATGGTTCCGAGAACCATGATGATCTTCACGAGTGTCGAGAAAGCATCAATCGTAATAGCGTTGTGGAAAATATGAACCGGGTTTTTCCCCATGTTCTGACAAAGAGGAATAAGAGTAAGTCCCAGGACCGCGATGGCGTAAGCGTAAATCTTATCGCGCGAGCCGTGCTCATCTTTTACTGAAGCTTCAGCTACCAGAAGGGTCGTCATGAGCACAATGCACATGAGTTCCGGAATGTAGTAGCTGAGGTAGCCAAATAACTCTTGTAACACAAATAACCTCTCTTAAGAGAACTTCGCGAGAAGATCAACCAGCTGGCCAACGGATGCTTTCATCACGTTAAGAAGCGGTGACGGGAAAATCCCGAAAACAACAACACAGATACAAAGCGGAACCATATAGAAGATTTCACGCGCATTCATATCTTCATACTCTTCACACTCTGGATTCACTTCACCGAAGAACATGCGCTTGAACATCCAGAGGAGGTAAGCAGCACCGATGAGAAGTCCAACAACCGCGATCACAGTGATCGTTGTGAAACGCTGGTAGATTCCGAGGAAGATGAGGGCTTCAGAGATAAACCCTGAGAGACCTGGAAGACCGAGAGACGCGAACATACCAATGATGAAAACTACAGAGTATTTCGGAAGAGTTGTATAGAGACCGCCGAACCCTTTTGATCCGTCTGGCTTAACAATCCAGCGGTGGTGAGAGCGCTCATAGAGAATTCCGATGAGTAAGAACATCATCGCAGTAGAAGTACCGTGGTTGAACATCTGAAGAACCGCACCGTTCATACCCTGGATTGTCATTGCAGACAGACCGAGCATAACGAAGCCCATGTGAGAAACTGAAGAGTAAGCAACAAGCTTCTTCACATCGTCCTGAGCCATGGCGCAGAAGGCACCATAGATAACAGAGATAAGTCCGAGAACAGCGATGATGGTTGAATATTCAACGGCCGCGGCAGGGAAAATCGGGAAAGCGATACGAAGGAAGCCGTAAGTTCCCATTTTGAGAAGTACGCCGGCGAGGATAACAGATACTGCTGTTGGCGCTTGTACGTGCGCATGCGGGAGCCATGTGTGGAACGGGAATACCGGAACTTTCACAGCAAAACCGAGGAACATGAACCAGAAGAAAAGTTTTTCAAAAGAAACAGTTGAACCAAAGATATCAAGCGTCAGCTCCGTGAAGCGTCCACCCTGGAGAGCGATGATATTGAATGAGTCTTCTGATTTTCCGGTGGCGTAGTAGAGAGCTACGATACCGACGAGCATGAAGATCGATCCGAAGAAAGTATAGAGGAAGAACTTAATTGCGGCATATTCGCGGTTCTCGCCACCCCAGACGCCGATCAGGAAGAACATCGGGAGAAGCATGACTTCCCAGTAAACGTAGAAGAGGAAGAAATCGAGCGAGAAGAAAACCCCGAACACTGTCGACTGAAGCATCAGAAGAAGGGCGAAGTATCCTTTCACGTTCTTATCTACTGTCCAGCTAGAGAGCGTACAGATGAAGAAGAGAAGGGCATTCAGGAAGGTCATCGGAAGTGTGATTCCGTCGATCCCGAGTGAGTAGTTAATGTGGAATTGCGCAATCCACGGAACCTTGAACGCAAACTGAATTCCCGGCTCGGCCGTGTCGAAATTCATGTAGAGAACAACGGTTAAGATAAGCGTGATCGCTGTCGTAACAAGTGTCACCATACGAACGACGTTATCCTTCGCTTTTGGCGTAAGGAGGACTCCCACCATACCGATGATCGGAAGCCATAAAATCCAGTTCAAAATTCCGTTCACAAAGAACCTCTCTATAAAGAAAAAATCAGATGTTTAATGTCCAAATATATGAAGCCAGCACCATCACAAGCATAATGAAGTAGAACTGGATCTTCCCTGACTGCACAATTCTGAGAACTAAGTTGAAGAGATTAACCGTAACACCCGTTCCATCAACACCAATGGCATCGATGACGACGTTATCAAACCACTTCGAAGCCTTGAAAAGGACGCGGTTTACTGCGGCCATCCCGTCAATGACGTAGCGGTCGTAGATGCCCATGTCGAGCCACGCGAGGAATCGGTTAAGACCAAGAAGTCCTTTCTTGATCAGAATATCGATGTAGAAATGGTCGAAGTTGTACTTCGCCTTGAGCATCTCGGTGATACCAGGGAATTTCTCCGCCAGTGGCTTGACCGATTTCTTGATGTACATGAGGAAGGCGATGAACACACCGGAGAAGGCAATGAAGATCGAAAGCCATGCGCCGATCACGTGGGCCGTGTGAAGCTTGTGCTCATCCGGATTCGGACCAGCGTAGCCTGACTGGTGGTGATAGTGAGCGTGTGGAAGGACGATTTCGCCTTTTGTATCAACACTTGAGAACGCCTGTTTCGGACGATCAACAAATTTCTCAACCTTTGGCGCTTCCACGAGAATCTTAAACCATTCGTTTTTTCCGCCGAAGACGTTCCCGAAGTTCTGACCCACAACGTTTCCGGCGAACCAGAAACCGAGTGTGAACACGGCAAGGATTAAAAGAGGAACGTTTGATCTGAAATCCAGGTGCTCGTGATGGATTTCGTGTCCATGTCCGTGATGACCGTGATCGTCTTTGTGCCCATGACCGTGGCCATGAGAATCGTGCGTGCGGTTTTCCCCGTAGAAAGTGAGGAACATCATACGGAACATATAGAAGGCAGTTAAACCTGCGCCCGCGAATCCGAGAATCGGAACAATCGCAAGAAGTGGGTTCTGACCGGCCATGAATCCGAAATAAAGTGCATCACCAAGAATTCTGTCTTTCGAAACGAATCCCGAGAAGAAAGGAATACCGGCAATCGCGAGCGTACAGCACATCATCGCAAAATGCGTGTACGGGAGATATTTCTTAAGACCACCGAGCTTCGGCATTTCCTGTTCGTGAACAGAGTGAATGATCGAACCGGCAGACAAGAAGAGACATGCTTTAAAGAAAGCGTGGGTAATGACATGCATGAAAGCGGCGTTATATGAACCAACACCCACACCGATCATCATGTAACCAAGCTGAGAAAGAGTAGAGTAAGCAAGAACGGCCTTGATGTCCGTCTGAACCATCGCAATGGTCGCAGCACCGAAGGCAGTGATGGCACCAATCACAGCAATGAACCAGGTGATGTCACCCAGAACCATCAGCGGATACATACGAAGAGAAACCCAGACACCGGCCGTTACCATGGTGGCAGCGTGGATGAGGGCAGAACCGGGAGTTGGTCCCATCATCGCATCCGGTAACCAGACGTGAAGTGGGAACTGCGCCGATTTACCCATCGCACCTGCAAAAATACAAAGTGCCGTGAAAGTAGCAAAGGAGATTCCCAGGACTGCTGGTCCGTCGAATTTCCCCTGCGCAATGGCAGCGTAAATATCAACGTAGTTCACTGATCCCACAACCATCCAGATTGCCACGATACCAAGAAGAAGGAACACGTCTCCCACTCTGGTTGTCATGAAAGCTTTGAGAGAGGCGTCTCCGGCTTTTTCTTTCTCGTAGTAAATCCCGATCAAAGAGTACGAACAGAAACCCATGATCTCCCAGAACAAGAAGAGAGAGAAAAGGTTGTCGGAAAGGACGAGCCCGAGCATGGCCGATGTAAAGAGCGGGAGGAAGACAAAAAATCTTCCGTGTCTTTCGTCGTGGTCCATGTACCAGGTAGAAAAGAGATGAATGAGGAAGGCGACACCGGAAACCATGAGAAGCATGATCGACGACATGTTATCGAGATAGATCCCCATGTCGACTTTGAAGACATGCGTGCCAGCCGAAAGATCGAACCACGTGAAGGTCTTGTGGATGTAATAGTCAGTGGCGAACTGGCCAAAGAAAAAATCCCCGAAGATTCTCGCAGAGAATACAAAAGAGATGAAGATACTTAAAACCGCGAGCCAGTCTCCGTTTCTCGGGAGCTTCCTTCCAAAAAAAGCGTTAATTACAAACGCTATTACTGGGGAAAGAAAAATGGGCGCGATACTTCCAACGGTATATTGCATACTAGTTCCTTAACTGTGTCGCTTCGTCGATATGGATCGTTTCTTTTATCTGGAAGAAACGGATCACGATGGCCAGTCCAACAGCTGCTTCAGCGGCTGCCACCACAATGATAAATAAACTGAAAATGTGACCATCAAGATTGTTCGTGGCGTAGCGGGAGTAGGCCACGAAGTTCAGAGCTGCAGCGTTCAGGATAAGTTCAATCCCGAGAAGAATTGCCACGATATTTTTCCGGGCAATCATCACTACAAGTCCCACCACGAAGAGGATGAGCGAGATAATTAAGTAAGAAGCTAAGCTAACCATAATATCCTCTATTGCTTCCGTGGTCTGGCGATAATCGCAGCACCCACGAGAGCTCCCAAAAGAAGGACGGATGAAAGTTCAAAAGCAAGAACGTGATCTTTAATAAGGAGGTGACCGATCTCATTCACAGTCGAAGGATATTCGTTACCGAAGCTCTTCGCAGGAATTGTCTGAAACACACTCATGAGAAGCTTAACGTTCGTGAGGATGAAAACCACACCAACGAATCCACCGAGAGCGAACGTCCACTTGTTCCCCATGGAAGGAGCGAGACCCAGAAGGTTCTGCGCGCGAGAAACGAAATCTTTCCCTCCCGTAAGCATCACCGCAAAGAGCATGAGGATCACGATACCGCCGACGTAAACCATGATTTGTGTCACAGCAACAAAGTCCGCACCGAGAGTGGCGTAGAGCCCGGCAATTCCGATAAGTGTTCCCAGAAGGAAAATACAGGAATGCATGATGTTCTTAGTGACTGCAACCGCAATCGCACAGCCAACCGTCAAGGCCGCTGAGCAAAGAAAAAGAAATTGAAGAAACATGTTAGTCCTTAATTAGTGTCCGTGACCGAAAATCATCTGGGCCATCGATTGTCCATTAAACACAACAAGCCAGATCGCAGATCCAACAAGATTAAAAATTGCAATCGGAGTGAGATACTTCCAGCAAACAGTCATGAGCTGATCCACGCGAAGACGCGGGAATGTCCAACGGACCCAGATCACAACATAATAAAGAAGAAGGGCCTTTGACATAAAGATCACCACTTCAACAAGCTGAAGAGGGATGATGTCGAAAGTTAGATCAACAGGAAGATTAGAACCGCCAAGAAAGAGGGCAGCTCCCACACCGCAAACGACGAATACTTC
>CANGAC010000141.1 GCA_947451425.1 Bacteriovoracaceae bacterium
AAGCCGACGTCAGCTGGTCCTGGTAATCCGAAAGACACTTATAGATCTGGTTTTTTCCCGGATCAATTCCACCGCAAAGGCGCTTGGCATCGCTTGCGCAATTGTTCGCCAGAGCTATCGCTGGAAGAAGCCCGAGGAGGAGAAATAAAATTTTCATGCGAGCTTACTGTTTTTTCTTTTCGCAAGAACCTTCGCACTTGTCCTTACATTCGCCGGCCTTGTGTTTCTCACAAGCGTCGCCTTTGCATTCTTCTTTCTTACAGCAAGACATCTTCTGGTCTTTATCGCAGTGATCTTTTGAGCAGCAAGATTTCTTGTGAGCGCAGCTGGTGGCAAGCATTCCGGAAAGAAGGAGAAGGGAAAGAATTTTCATGGAGTTTCCTTTTGAAGTTAGTGTTTAGATTATAATGGGATTCGGGAACGGCTACAATTCAGGAGTGGTTGATGGATTTCGTTGGGCTTACACTTTACGAGCGCTTTGGCGGCGAAGAGAGACTCACGCTCTTAGTGAAAACGTTCTACCGGATCATGTCCACCGATCCGCTGGCGCGGGATTGCTTTGCCACTCATGAGGGGAAGGACATCGCTCATTCTGCGGAAAAACTTGCCATGTTCCTCTCCGGCATCATGGGGGGACCCCAGTCTTACCAGGAAAAATATGGCCACCCCAGGCTCCGCATGCGGCACATGCCGTTTGCTATTGGAGATAAGGAAGCTGAACAGTGGCTCTACTGCATGAAGAAGGCGATGGAAGAGGTGAAGGTCCCTCAGGAAGTGCAGGAAGAAATGGCGCCGTATTTTGCGCAGGTGACGGGGCATCTTCGGAATCGGTGATTACAAAAAACCCTGATGAAATAAACTGAACGATAATTCCTTTAGCTTCTTCAATCTTTCTTCCACATCATGAGTCGTAAGTCCCACCGGGAAATACTTAATCTGTGGCTTCACATCATTCTTGGGATCCAGAAGAATCAGATGCTCTTCGAACGACATTTTTCCGGCCCACAAAGATCTTAAATCCGCCCGGAAGAAATGCAGGTGATAGAGAAGCTCGATCATTCCGTGAAGGTAGAGAAGTTCTTTCGTAAAGGCCATTCCTCCCTCGAGCGGAACTCCCCGGAACACGCGAAGAGATAATTTAAACGCATCGAGATCATCCATCTCGTGATGGCGAAGATACGCGTACACATCCGTAATCGGAGAGCCTTTTTCCGCCATCGACGTCGCCAGATGCCGGAGCACAACCTTGTTCCATCTTTCGGGTGTTAAACAGCCCGTGATGATTTCTGTGAGAAGCGCCAGACCCTCCTGAAGAAACGTCGTTCGTGGCGCCCAGGTTCCGAGCCACAAATGATCGGGTTGCGCCGATCCATTGAGCGAAGTTCCGAGGTGAACCCAGCCTTCGTGCACGAGAAAGACTTCGAGCTGTTTCTGGGAATAATTCTTGTTGGGATTGAGCTTTAAGGTCCGTCTTCCCGAGGAAGAATCTGAGAGAAGAGAGGTGCTGGGTTTGACTTCAAAATCTCCCGGCTGGAACACATCGAGAAGTTTTCCCCGGAGATAATCCATGCCTGCGGAAGCCTCAAAACCTTTCACTCCCAGATCGGGCACAGTGAAAGATGGCATTTGTTCTAAGAAATACAGAAACGCATTGTTCTTCGCCATCTTGTGAGACGAACCGTAGAGCTTCACCGACGACTCATAAAAAAACGGGGTGTCGAAATTTTCCATCATCGAAAGGAGCGTGTGATAGTCCTGGATTCGCTGAGTGAAAATGCGTTTCATGAGAAGGGACAAATCAGAATTGGCGAGGTCCACCATGAACTGATCCATCGCTTTCCGTTTGAGATTCACATCCACCGGAAAAGGAGTGTTCACATCTTCTAGGCCATCGATGAAATTTTTGTGCTGAGGAAAGAGCTGATAAAGCGTTTTCAGCGGGAAGCGCGGGTGACCCAGAAAACTTAAGTCTTTTGCTATGTCTTTCAGGCGAAGTGAATATTCCCGCAGTTCTTTTGCTTCCATGATTTCCCATCGGTTAGAAACTCCCCGAGCTTAGAGTAATGAATTTTTAATAAGAGAACCAATTTGCCTGACACACAGTGTCCTTGAGGCGCGGGCCGACTCTCTTACAATGGAAATATGAGAATATTCCTCACCATCTGTTTGTTCCTTTCTCTCCCGGCAATTGCCTGCAAACTCCCCGCAAACACAAAGCTTGTGATTGGTTGCACCTACAAGTGTGCTCTCCCGTACAAATTTCGCCTGCAAACTTCGGCCTGGGCGCTCGGGTATGACATCGATGTCGTCGACCTGCGCACACTCGGTCCGTTAAGAGCGGCGATGGCTCGCGTAGATGGCGTCCTGATTCCCGGTGGCGCTGACATCAATCCCGATTATTATGTGGACCAGGTTAGTCCAGAACTTCAAAGCTACATCCGCGCCAACAGAAGTCTTGCGAAGGTGAGTGAAGAAGGAAAAATCCGCGATCCCTTCGAGTACGGATTCATCCGCGAGTACCTTGATCGCGAAGATCACGCGAATCTTCCGCTCTTAGGAATTTGTCGTGGGATGCAGATGATGACCGTGGGCCAGGGCATTCCTCTGTACCTCGATATCAAGACAGAACTCGGTATCAAGAACCGCCGCTATCTCTATGACCGCGTTCACGTTCAGAAGAACACGCTTCTCGATGAGATTTACCAGAATGATTCCTTCTACGGATTCGAGATGCACCACCAGGGTCTCCGCGTTCCGTACTATGAAGAGAACGCAGAAAAATATCCTGATGTAAAAGTCATCGCGCATTCGAACAACGGAAAAATTGCCGAAGGGATTGAGTTCGCCAGTCGTCCCGCGCTCGGCATCCAGTATCACCCTGAAAAATCCCTGACCGGAACTGCTGCACCAGTGTTCAGATGGTTCCTTACCAAATCCTGTGAATATAAAACCTCGAAGGTCACACCATGAAAAAACTTCTTCCTTTGGCCCTCTTCATTTCCGGCACCGCTCTCGCTAACTTCCATCTCGCGCCACCTGACTTTGAAGTCAACGGCGGCATGGCCGTTTTCGTTGATATGAAAACTGCTGAATACAAGATCACGTATGACCTGACGGAAAAAACCGCGACGGTTAAATCGAAGATTGTTTTCGAAAGCCGTACGGAAGGCTTTCCGATCTTCGATCTCATTCCGAATCCAACCAATGTAAAAATCGACGGTGCCCCTCTGAAGACTGTTCAGAGAAAAGATCCGTTCGGATCGAAAATGCGCACGCTGAATATGGTGATCGGGAAGGGGACTCACGTTCTCGAGATGGAAAACGAAATCTCAAGAAACGTTTCTTTCTCTGATTCTGAAAGCTTCCCGTCTGTCCGTTCGGCGTTCTGGATCCGCGACCTGAAAGATCGCATGTTCCTTGAGCAGTACATTCCGTCCAACTACGAATACGACCAGCTTCAGATGACGTTCAATGTGGAAATCAAGGGAGCGAAAAAACCTTCGTATGATTTCTTCGTGAACGGTGAAATCTCTCAGACTTCAGTCAATACCTGGAAGATCGTTTACCCGGCGTATTTCACGGTTTCATCGCTCTACTATCACATGACACCGAAGGGCTCGCTCAGAAAAGCTGAAGCCACTTACAAATCCATCAGCGGCCGCGAATTTAAAATCACGGCGTACACCGACTGGTATCTGAAGACGAGTAAGTTTCTGGCTTACGCTCAGGAAGTGATGGCCGAACTCGAAGCCGATTACGGTCCCTGGGGACATCCGAACTTTATCACTTACGGAACTCTTCCTGGTGGAGGAATGGAGCACTCGGGTGCCGCCCAGACTTCCCTCGGTGCTCTCGATCACGAAATGCTTCACTCGTATTTCGCCAAAGGTGTGATGCCTGGCCGCGGGGATGATGGCTGGATCGATGAGGCGATTGCTTCCTGGAGAGACTACGGTTACCTCCGCCTTCCGGACGTGAGCTTCACAGGATCTGATCTTGGAAATCATTCTCCGTACAAGAGAAACACCGATGATCGCTGCTACGAACTCGGAAGATCGTTCATGGCGTATCTGGATTATCGTCTGCAGAATGTCGGTGGACTTAAAGCGTTCCTCCGCGGCTACTTTGCGGCCTACAAGCACACCGTGATCACCACTCAGCACTTTAAGAACAATCTTGAGTTCTTCTCGGGCCAGAACTTCGATCACGAATTTGAAACTCTCATCTGGGGCACAAATTCGAAGGATGCGATGGTTTCCGGTCACAACCCGAATCACCTGCCGATGACCGATAAACAACTGAAAGACATGCTTTAACCCGATCCCGGCGGAAGATATTCCCGCCCGCTTTGAGGTTTATAAATGGGAAGCCCGGATGGCTTCCCTTTTTTTACTGTCTAAACTTTAGACACCCCGGGATTTATCTTCAAAACCTCCCCTGATCAGGTCCATTTTCGCGATGATGGGGGGATGAAAACCACCATGCTCTTTTTTCTCTCCGCATTCCTTATGCTTTCCTCTGCCATCGCAGGCGTCGAGGAGAGTTGCTGCTTCTGTGTTGCCGACAGCACCGATTCTTCCACCGTCGCCGAATGCCAGCGCTGGATGAAGGACACCTCGAAAGCTCAGAACTGTACCAAGAAAGAAATATTCTCTGACCATAGCACCGTCGCCTTTGAAGACGGACTCTCCTGCAGAAAGGTCACGGCCTACGGCGCCAACCACGGTCTTTCTTATTTCTACACAACAGTCTTTACCTTCGCCCGGAAAGCCGCCAGAAAACTTGATCCGGTGGAAATCCATTACGACGGATCGACCTGCCTCGTTTTCAACAACGTCGAAATCGTCCAGCGCGAATCCGAAAAACTATCTAAAGAATTTCCGCAGATAAATTTCGAACTCACCGGCAACCAGAACGAAGGTGTCGTGAGATACTTCCGGATCCTCGGGATCGGCACTAAGCCAAAAGAATCATCGCAGATGGCCTCGAAGATGACGGTTCACGCTCAGGGCGGAACGATTGAGACAATCTTCGGTGACTGCAGTAAACCAAAAGGGCAGTGCGGATACGCGCCTCAGGATTACGGTGCGACCAACGACTCGAACACAAAATTCTGTACCAAAGATAACGAAGTCGTTTCTCAGAAATGCTGTAAGCAGGAAAAAGGGACGTGGGGCAAGTGGGGCGTTCCGGGCATGGAGTGCGACGCTTGAAATTAAGCTTTTTCCTTCTCCTTATTTTTTCTTTGCACGCGTCTGCCCAGGTGGCGGACTTTCTTCCGACGCAAAAAACCATCTCGAAGCCCTTCGGCCTTCCGATTAAAATCGATCTCGATGGAACGGTTAATTTTTTCACCGGCGATCGCGATCTCGTTTTCGGTCCGGGGATTCAGCTCGGCTACGACTCGAGTGTCGTTCAGTACTCCATTCCCACAGTCACTTCGGAATTTGAACTTCGCCCACCAGATGAAGGCACGGGCTGGATGGAATACAAGAGAAAGCGCTACGACTATGGGCTGGGGCTTCTCGCTGTCATCAAGAAAACTTTCCGGCTGGGTCTTGCTCCGTACAAAGGTGCCAAGCTCATGATGAGAAGGCTGAAAACGGAGAAAGGTGCCCTTACCTCAAGTGACATTTCTCTTCCCGATGATCTATCGGAAATTTCCAAATGGTACGAAGGGGATCAGGGGAGCTATCAGACCTACGGTGGGATTCAGATCTACGCCGGTTTTGATGTTGGGCCGGTGAACGTCGTCAGCACCACCATGGCCTGGCAGAATCAGTTCATCGTTGCCATCAACCGCACCGCCACCGGAATTCTCCTCTCCGTGACGGAAGAAAAACTCGAGCGGAAATCCGTGAACGTGGGATTCGAAGTGACCTACGCTATGGCAACTCAGTTCAAGGGCAGACAGTTAAGTGCGAGCTTCGCCCTCGACTTCGATAATCCTCTCCATCACGAACTTTACCGAGCCGCTCTCCGGGGAAAACTCACCGACCTTCAGGAAAAACTTCCGGCGGAGAAAAGAACACTCCACTGGGAAGGCTACGACATCTCAGCGTACTGGGGAATCCCATGGCTCGTGGGACATACCGTCTCGCGCGGACATTATCAGGTGACGGAAGACAAGCAGGAATTCTTCCTCGAGGTTCTTCAGAATAAGCGCGCAGGGCTTCTGGTTCATCCGGCGTTTCATCAGAAATTTGTCTATCACAATCCTTTGAACATGCTCATGATGTGGACGACGGACATGAAGAAGTCGTCAGGCAAAGATCTCAAGAAGCACTTCTTTGGTCCTGCCAGAGCTGTGGGCTTTAAGGGCTTTGAGATGACGATGACGGAGAAAAATTACGGAACGGTCATCGGTGAAGTGGGAATTGTGATTACGAAGGAAGATGTTGAACTCTTTGAATCTTTGAGTGACGAAAAAGTTTCTTCTGTACTGAAAACTCGCTGCACGGAACTTGCTCTTGAATGTGCGGAAGAAGGGAAGGCGAAGAAAATTCTCGCGAAATACAAAGTGGCGATTAAAAAAGACTGGGAAGAAAAGAAGAGAGTCCTGGGACTTCTTCTGGTGCAGGAACCGGTCCTTCTTTACAGTTTACTCAAAGAATCCGGACTTACCAAAGACGCTTACTTTAAGTTTTTAAGTGACCGTTTCCAATCTCTGGAAGGATTAACCCGACTCGTTTTCTAAGCTCATCCAGATTCAAATCCCGAAGGGAAAGCACCATCCTCACACTGTCATGTGAGCGCTTAAGCCAGGGCACACCTTTTTTCTCGATGAGCCTCACGATGCCTTCATTCTGCGGAAGGAAAGTGAAGGAGAAATAGAAAATGTCTCTTTCCTTTGCCGCCAGAACCATGAGATCGAGCAGAAAGGAACCGAGACCCAGCTTCTGATATTCATCGATGATGGTGATGGCGACTTCAGCTTCATCCGGTTTTGATTCCGATCTTACCATGCGGATGACAGCAACCCCGCGGTGAGGAGCATCCGCTTCTTCCACGCCGAGTGCGTAGTGATTCCACCCGTCGAGAGAGGTGAGGTAATCGAGCTCTTTCTCGGTGAATTCTTTTTTCGAACCCATGAAGCGGTTCCGGATACTCTCATGGGACATGTACCGAAGACCGGCCTGAATCTGGGCACGGTCTGCAGGTGTGAGACTCGCGATGCTAAAGTTGCGCCCGTTCAGGGAAAACGAAGTTCGAAACTCCGGATAAAACAGGCGCATTCTTTGATCCACTACCTTGGTTGATTCTTTGCCCACCATTCTGATTTTGCCCGCTGGAGTTTTTCATAGCTCGTGATGAGCTTCTGGTGCATCTCAAATCCCTGAAGATTCAGGTCCGATTCGGTGAGCCCGTCAAATTTCTCAAAGCCGCCGATGAGCTTCAGGCACTTCTCGACCAGGTCTTTTCCGTAGAGGCGCTCAAGATTCGGCATGAATTCATTCTCATTGAGCTCGTCATCGATCTCCACCTGAAGGAGCGTATCGAGGCACAGGTACATGAGTCTTTTTTCTGTCGTGAGGGGAGCAAAGTGAAGACACCATTCCGCTCCGGCCTTGGCGAGTTCGTGATTTTTCGCGGCCAGGGCAATCATGGTTTTGAATTCGCCGAAGCGAATGCTTGCCCACAAAGTTCCCGCATCCGGAATCACACCGATTCCGTGAGCAACTAAGAGCATGTCGTCGAAACCTTTCTCTTCGATCCGGTCATGCAGGCTCATGAGTTCATCGGCGGAGAGCTCGTGCACGCCGAGGATTTCTGCGCGGATATCAGCTGCAGAATTGTTGTTGTCCCAGTTGAGATCATGCGGCTGATAAATCTCCGACATGTCCGGCACGTGGATCCGGCAGCCGTAAACGCCGAGGTGATCGAAGTCCATGATGTAAACGTTCTTCTCCATCTTGTGGAAAATATCAATGAGCGTGTCGAATTCTTCCTGAGTGGTTTTCCCACCGAA
>CANGAC010000142.1 GCA_947451425.1 Bacteriovoracaceae bacterium
AGCTTCGTCAGGAGATCGACTTTAATATGAACGTCTTTACTGGTCGCAAGAGATCCGCCGAAAAAGGCAGAAAGGAAAACCAGATGCCTCGTCAGAGGCTCAAGCCACATAAAGCTTTTCCCGCACCAGCGAAGCACAATCGCACTCACCGCGAGAGTCATAATCCAGAGAAGGCAGCTGATAAGCCCCCAGCGGCTCAGTTTCTCCAGAACATCATCAAAAAGCTGAATCAGTTTCATTTCTTAACCTCAGCATCAAACTCCTTCACCATCGCATCTGATACGACTTTGCCGGAGATGAGCTTCTGGACCACTGTTCCCCGGAGCGAAGCTGCTTTCTTGTAATCGTCTGGTGGGAAAGAGACAAATTCCACACCGGATTTTTTCATCTGGATCCGCGCCGCTTCGTTTTCCACGAGAGATTTTTCATTCGCTTCCCTCACGTATTTGGCAGAAATCTCCTGGATGAGCTTCTGATGGGCGGGAGAAATTTTTGTCCAGACTTTATCAGACATGAGAAGAGCACCGATCGAAAAGGTCGTCGGAAAGTCTACGAGGTACTTAATTTTTGTGTGCCACTGAAGAGCGAGGATCCCTAGCGGTGGGGCGTAAGCGGCGTTGATAATGCCGGTAGAAAGTGACGAGAGAACATCCGGAAGTGCCAGAGGAACACTCACGAGTTCCATGCTTTCAATCATCGCCCGAGAGAGTTCATCCCCTTCCCATGACCAGATTTTCACACCCTTCATCTCCGAGAGGTTCGTCACCTTTTTCGTGGCGACGAGATACACGAGACCTAGTTCATAAAATCCGAGGTTCACGAAGCCCTTCGCCTTAAATCCAGCATTGAATTTCGGCGTGAGAGTGGTCATGACCTTGCCGGCCTTTTTCTGGTCATTATAAAACGTGAAAGGAATTTCCATCACGCGGACGTCCGGATAAATTTCTGCGAGAGTCTTGCCGGTGAAAATTCCTCCGTGGAGCTGGCCGATGCGGATTTTCCGCAGGACATCCGGCTCATCACCGGCAACACCACCGTAATACACTTTCACACTGACTTCGCCCTTGGTGGCAGTGTCCACTTCCTGCGCGAATTTTTTCACACTCGTTCCCCAGCTCGTTCCTTCTGGAATCAAGGCGGCAATCTTCACCTGCGTCACCGCAAGCGTGATCTGGGAGAACAACAGGGTCAGAGCAACCAGTAACTTCTTCATGAGACTTATTCCTTAGAAAATTTTCTTCTTATTGAGTTCAATTATTTCAAAGCGTTTTTTCGCAATGGCATTGTAGAGATTGAGTTCGCGGTGTTTTTTGTACGGTGACTCATCTTCGAGATTGTCCCTCTTCATACTTTCCCAGTCGGCAAATTCCTTCCGGAGAATTTCGGCTTCTTTGTTATAGGCCTCTTCATCCATCGCCGGTATGAGGGAATACTGGATGTAACTGAGCCTCATCAGGAGATGCTGTGGGTGATCAGCGATGGCCTTGAGATAGAGCTCGCGCGCCTTCTCCGGATTTCCTCCGAGCATGCGAGGGCGGCTCGCCTCATACTGAGCAAAAAAGATCTCGCAGATATTGTGCTCAATTTTCGGATTCATCCCACACACGTGATCAAAGAGGATTTTCACCCGTGGCACCTGAGAAACCAGGGCGACGTTATCTTTCTGAAGATTGATGAGAGATCCCCAGGATTGGGCAAAATACAAAAGGGCCACGAGATCATCTTCATCGATTTCGTCTTTCAGTTTCTTTGTGAGTTTTTCTTCCTCAAGGTTCAGGAGATCATTTTTTGAAAGTCCCCTTTTTTCCAGGAAAAAAGTCCCGTAATCGAGGGCCCGCGTATAGAAACGGATCGCCTGCTCTTTCGGGTAGGTTTCGTTATCACCTTTCAGTTCATGATGAAGGGCCATGCTTTCTGGAACCGCAAAGGCGTAGCCTGCGTAAGCTTTAATGACTGCGGGAAGGAGGTTTAAATTATCGGGGTCGGTGAGATAAACCATCTCGATAAATTTGAGATTAGCGGGAGCAGAATGCTGGAAAAACGCCCACGAATCTTCCTTCGTGAGCTGGTCTGCCGCCTTATCAAAAACCGGGGAGGATCTTCTGACCGCCCACTTTTGTAGACTCGAACAGCTGCCGAGGAGAATCAGACATAGGAATAGGAGTCGCGCCATAGCAATGTAACCCTTCAATATCACGTTTATGTCATCTTAACCTCATAGGGAAATTCGACATAGCAGAATGAGAGAGGGAAAAAATTCCCACTCTTTCAGATAGCTACGGGCGCCGTGATATAATATTCTCATTCAGACCTTTCTGTGATTTTCGTAAAGTGTTTTCAGGATTTCGCCGACAGGTTTGATAAGACATTTAACAGGAGAAACGTGTTGAGTGATCATTTTGATCTCTTGGCCTGATTCCACTCTGACGATTTAATTCGACCGAGGGATAAGGCTTAAACCAACAAGCTTTTACACCCGAGGTAATTATGAAATCGAAGTCTACAGTCACAAGAACCATCACCGCCGACAAAATCATCGGTACCCGCAAAAAGCCTAAGAGCCTTCGCCCTATGCGCTCTATGGTTGCGGTAAGATCTCTCAAGCCGAAGACCGTTGTGGCCCCGATGAAGGCCGAAGCAGAAGCTTAGTCTTCCTCAAAAGCTCTACACCTCTCCCCGCGCGGATTTCTCCGTGAGAGGATGTTCGTATGAACATCGAAAAAACTCTCCACCACCGCGCCCCTTACCTTCTGATCCAGCAGGTTCTCCAACATTCAAAAGACGATCTCAAAGCGAGAAGTTCTTTTTCCGGAGAGGAATTTTTCCTCAAGGGCCACTTCCCGGGGATGCCGGTAGTTCCGGGAGCGATGATGCAGGAGATGACCACACAGGCAGCGGGCCTTCTTCTTACGACATACTATTCTCCGGTACCAGATTATGATTCCCATAAAACACAGGGCTGGGCCCTTGGCGTTCTTCGGGCCGTTCATGGAGCAAGATATAAAAATTTCGCGAGACCAGGTGATGAACTGGAAATTTCTGTCGAGCTCACTGACCGGATTGAGCAGTCCTTCCGCTTCCGGGGAAAAATCGCCTGCGGTGGCAAGACCATCATGACCAATGAGTTCACACTCGTGAATATTTCCGACGAAAGTCTCCGCAGTCATCCGTGAAGACAGCGGGCAGGATCACTTAAGAGCGAAGATAATTAAAAAGTCCCGTGAGAACGAGAAGAGTGAAAGCTCCGAGCAGAACTTTATCGACGAGGGACATGGATTTAATTTTTTTTATCAGTTTGTCTTTCATTAGAAATTCTTCTCGATATCCGCTTTGAGTTTCCGCTGGATCTCTGAGAGCCTGTTTTGTTGTTCGTTATGGAGGAGCTGGAGGTATTTTTTCTTCGCTTCAAAAATCACTTCCACGGCTTCGATGTAGCTTTTTTTCAGTTCGCGGAAGCAGAGCTGCTTCTGATCGGGAGCAAGGACTTTCCCCTCGGAATCGGCCGCTTCTCCACTGCAGTAGAGTTTTTCTTCTTCGATGCCGTTTTCAAGTTCTTTCACTGTCAGATTGAATGTTTCCTCGAAGCCCGGATCCGTTTTCAGCGGAAGCTTCTGAAGTTTTTCCGTAAGGGCCGGGATGCGGCTCTTGAAGGTCTTGTCGGACCCGAATCCGAAAATATCGGCGTGCGCGCTCTGAATGAGAAGACAGATCAGAATAAGTCTAACCACGATTTAACTCCGGCATTGTATTGATGAAGAAATTTTTCGGACTCCTGAACGAATCGGCTGAGGGGAAATCCGACGACATTGGAATATGAACCATCCACGCGGGAAATGAAAGTCAAAGACGGACCCTGAATGCCGTAAGCCCCGGCCTTGTCCAGAGAATCGCCCGTATCAAGATATCTCTCCATGAGATCAGGAGTGATCACATTAAACGTCACTTTCGATTCATCCACAAAGGAATGCGTGTGGATGTTTTCCGGAGTCATGAGCGTCAGGGAAACGGCGGTGAAAACCGAATGCGTTTTCCCTGAAAGTTCTGATAAAAACTTCCGGGCCTCATTTCGATCCGAAGGTTTGTTAAAAATCTTTCCACCGCTCACCACGATGGTATCTGCGGAAACGATGAAATGCGTATCCTTTGAACCGCGGATTTTTTCCACGACGGCCTGGTTTTTCACCAGCGCGATATCGCGCGCGTGCTCCACCGGATCGGTCGCATCGGAATGTTCAGGCACGGAAAGGGCGAGGATCTCAAAAGGAACCTTGAGGTGTCCCAGGAGTTCTTTCCTTCTGGGAGAAGCACTGGCGAGAATAAGTTTGATCTTAGGTTTTTCCATGTCTCAATAGCCACACGTAGTACTGGAGTTCATTCATTTCACGGACACGCATTTTTTTATCAGTGTAGCGTGTTTTGAGGCCAAGGAGATAGTGGTTTAGTGCTTTTTCGTAGAGCGATGGATTCAGAACCTTACGCGGCCCCTCCCCTGCTTCCTCAAGCCGGACCAGGAGATTCTCAATGGACCTGAGATTTGTCGTTTCTACCCGGCGAGTATACTCCGAAAGAAATTCCCGTCTCTTCGCAAGTTCCGCTTCTTTCCAATGACCGTAGCCAAAATCAAGGGCCAGGGCCTTGGGGTCAGTGATGACCTTAAGCATGGCGACGCTGAATTTTTCCATCCAGATTTCGCGGGCGAGTTCAATGGTCGTAATTCTTTTTGTGAGGAGTTCTGCTACATCGAGTTCGCCCTTCGGCTCGGAAACGGACATCATGCGGCCGGTTGGTTCCACTTCATTCCAGACTTCCGGATTCTGAACCTCAGTCTGAGTCACATTGTAACCCCGAAGTTCAATGGAAAATTCTCCTCCGGATTGCTTCCGGAACCAGCTCTTTTCGCCCGGCACGTGAATGAGATTGAAGCTCACGTCGACACCTTTCACAGTGACATTGGGAGCAACCATCATAATCCGGGTAGGAATCTGAACCTGGTTATTGGCCGATCGTAATTCGTTTAATCTTTTTACCTGGTCCTGAATCGCCAGCTCATTCAGGTCAATCACTTCGGCCCGATGCTCGAGATCGTTCTGGGATTTGAATCTTTTCCTCTCGTACCACTGAAGGTTGGCGTCCCTGATCTGAAGAGGAAGGGCAATCGAATCCGTCTCGGGAGCAGTGTCAACAACGTGAGCATCTTTCGGACGGTGATGCCAGTAAACGTGGCCCTGATTGAGGCGGACAAGATAAAAAATTTCCTTATCACTGAAGCTGATTTCGTGAAAGGAAACGGAACTCTCAGCTCCGAGCCGGATCAGACTTCCGTCAACAAGATAGATCCACGCGTAGGAATCTTTTTCTGTGCGGAACTCATCCCCTTCCGCGACTCGCGAAAGAAACTGAGCGTTCACTTTATCCGTTCCCCGGAAGGCCGGACATGTGCCGAAGCAGCTCATGACTTTTCCGACGATATTCAGATGCCTTTCATTCCGAAGCCGCACCTTCCACTCAGGAATGGAGTCTTTCAACTTCCGGTCATTCAACCAGTAGTCGATGTTAAGAAACCCTTCCGGATCAATGTTTCGCCAGGGAATGATGGAATAATTCTGGCCCTTTCTGGGTTCGAAATCGATCACGACATCTTTTTCGTTAACCTTCCAGTCCGCGTTCTCATGAAGCTCTGTCGGTGTGAATCTCTGTGGGCCTTCAAGATCCGGAAGAACCTCGTTTTCGAGACCCAGAAAATCATCAACGGACTCCGTCTGGGTCAGACCCAAGAGCGGAAAGAGCGTTAGACTCAGGGCAAAAGCCGACTGAATTAGTTTCTTCATAAAATACCTTCTGATCTCTCCTCGGAGAGCGCAGCTAGAAAATTTACGGCACCCCTCTTTTCTGCTAAAGTGAGGGTTCATTTTACCCCTTTTTGGAGCCCATCCCCCATGGAAGCACGCGAACCCTCGGCGAGTACGGAAAGTTTCTCATTTAGTCAGGCAGAAAGAGACATTCTCAAGTTCTGGCAGGAGAAGGAAATTTTCAAGAAAACCCTCGAGAAAACCAAATCCGGGAAGAACTATATTTTCTACGACGGCCCTCCGTTTGCGACGGGACTTCCGCACCACGGGCACATCGTGGCCTCAACGCTCAAAGATGTGGTGCCGAGATATTTTACGATGAAGGGTTTCTACGTTGATCGCCGCTTCGGCTGGGACTGTCACGGTCTTCCGATCGAGCAGGAGATCGATAAAAAGTTCCAGATGTCGGCCTCTGATTTCGTCGCTCAACATGGGGTGAAAAAATACAACGATGAGTGCCGCGGGATCGTGGATCGCTACGTGAATGAATGGGAAAGAACCATTTCGCGCTTAGGCCGCTGGGTGGATTTTAAGAACGACTACAAAACCATGGATGTGAATTTCATGGAATCGGTGTGGTGGGTTTTTAAAGGCCTCTGGGACAAGGGCCTCATCTATCAGGGAAATAAAATCGTTCCTTACTCCCCTGCACTTCAAACTGTTCTCTCAAACTTTGAGGCGGGACAAAACTACCAGGACATCCAGGATCCGGCGGTGACTGTTCTCTTCCGGACGAAGAAAGATCCCAATACCTATTTTGCGGCATGGACGACCACTCCGTGGACACTTCCTTCGAACCTATCTCTTTGCGTCCATCCGGAAATCGAATACGTGAAAGTGAAGGACCTTGAGAAAAACATTTTCCTCATCATGGCGAAAGCGCGCCTTGAAGCTTACAAGAAAGTTTTAAAATACGAAGAAGTGGAAACGATGACGGGAGCGCAGTTAAAAGGCGAACGTTACGAGCCCCTCTTTCCGTATTTCAACTACCTCGAAAAAGACGGCTACTTCGTCATGCTCAACGATGAGTACGTCACTACCGGCGACGGTACCGGGATCGTTCACCAGGCACCGGGCTTCGGTGAAGACGATAACCGCGTGATGAAGGAAGCAAAACTTCCTGAGGTCGTTGTTCCGCTTGATCTCTCGGCACAGTTCACGAGCGAGATCAAAGATTTTGCCGGCATGAAAATTAAAGATGCTGACAAAGAAATCATCAAGAACTTAAAAGATCGCGGACAGCTCTTCTACCAATCAACGATCGTCCACAGCTATCCGATGTGCTACCGCACGGACACTCCGCTTATCTACCGGGCGATGCCTCAGTGGTATGTGGCAGTGGAGAAGATCAAAGACAAGATGATCAAGGCCAATCAGGAAATCACCTGGGTGCCGGAAACGATCAAAGATGGTCGCTTCGGAAAATGGCTCGAGAACGCGCGTGACTGGGCAATCTCCCGCACACGCGTCTGGGGAACTCCGCTTCCGATCTGGATCAACGATACTAATGGCAAGGCGATCTGCATGGGCTCCCTTGCTGATCTCAAAAAATACACCGGTAAGGACGTCAAAGATCTCCATAGAGAATACGTTGATGATCTCGATTTCAAAATCCCCGGCGAAGAAGGAACTTACAAGCGCATTCCGGAAGTCCTCGACTGCTGGTTTGAGTCGGGCTCCATGCCATACGCGCAACTTCATTATCCGTTTGAGAATGCAGAAGTCTTCAAAGACGGCTTCCCGGCCGAGTTCATCGCCGAAGGTCTCGATCAGACGCGCGGCTGGTTCTACACGCTCACCGTTCTCTCAGCAGCTCTCTTTGATAAGCCTGCTTTCAAGAACGTGATCGTGAACGGAATGGTTCTCGCCGGTGACGGCAAGAAAATGAGTAAGCGCCTTAGAAACTACACGCCACCAGATGAACTCATCGAAACATTCGGTGCCGATGCCCTTCGTCTCTTCCTCATCAATTCCGGACTCGTGAAAGCGGAAGAACTCCGCTTCACGGACGAAGGTGTGAAGGACATGGTCCGCCGCGCCCTTCTTCCATGGTTCAACTCATTTAAGTTTTTCTCAACGTACGCGAAAG
>CANGAC010000143.1 GCA_947451425.1 Bacteriovoracaceae bacterium
CCGTCATGATCGGAAACGCCATCGCTTTAATTTTCAGGGAAATTTAACGAAGAACTGAGCAAGCCAGGCATAGATTTTCGTATCATCGAGCACAGCTTTCATCGGATGCTGGTAACTGAGTTCAAGATCAATTTTTTCGTGAAGATGAAATGATCCACCGATGTTGAGATTGTGCGTGACCTTCGCAGCCTCTCCCACGTTGCATCCCTTAATCACTCCACCGGCCTTGCAGTATTCATTGATCGGAAGATCCACGACATATCCGCCGTAGGCCGAGAATTTTTCATGGAGTTGGTACTGGACGTTTAAAGGGATCGCGACTTCGAGGATTTTGGCCTCACCGTTGGCAGAAACTCCGCTGGCCTCAGCTTCGAGTTTGGCACTCTTTTCCTGGAGATAAAGGCCCGTCCGGTATTTTAGCTTTTCCTGAATGGGAAACATCGCTCTCACACCGATATTGAAGGTCGTCGTGTCTTCCTCGTCCTGGGAAACACCGGAGGCTTTTGTGATCTTGATATCGGGATGGTTATGGATGAATCCTCCCCCGACAGCGAGCTCAGGAAGAGCGGCGCTGGCAGAGGAAGAAACAACGACAAGAATCAAAAAGAGAAATTTGCTCATGACTAGATCAGGTCTTCAATCGTCATGTTCTCGAGGTGATGCTTCACACTCGCAAGGAACTTACTTCCGAGCTCACCATCAATCAGGCGGTGATCGTAAGTGTGTGTTCCGTACATCATCGAACGGATCGCCATGGAATCATCTTCCATCACCATCACGCGCTTCTTGATCACACCTGTACAGAAGATCCCGACCTGAGGCTGAAGGATGACCGGAGTTGCGATCAGAGTTCCGAATGAACCATTGTTCGTGAAGGTATATGTTCCACCAGAGAGATCATCCATCGTGAGTTTCTTCGTCTTCGCTTTCTGAGCAAGGACGTCGAGCTGACGGGCAAGACCTGTGAGGTTTAAGTCACCGGCATTTTTAATCACCGGAACCACGAGACCAGTCGGAGTAGCTACAGCACAACCGAGGTGAATGTCTTTTTTGATGACGATGTTATCGCCTTCAATCGAAGCATTGATCAATGGATGCTCTTTCAGGGACTGAACGATGGCGTAGAGAACGAAGTGAGAGTACGTGAGGTTAATGCCTTCACGCTTCTTGTATTCATTCTTAATTTTCTCACGCTGTTTCACGAGATTCGTCATGTCGATTTCATCGATGGAGTTCACGTGTGGAGAAGTTTGTTTCGAGAGAACCATGTTTTTAGCAATGGCCTTTCTCATGTTATCCATCGCCACGATTTCCACGCGATCAGATCCACGAGTCTCTGCTTTCCCGGAAGGTGCAGCTGTTGACGCCGGCGTTGTCGCCGGTGCTTTAGCGCCGGCTTTTCTTCCGCCAGCGATATATGCTTCGAGATCAGATTTATTCACTCTTCCCGCAGCCCCCGATCCCTTAATATTCTTAAGTTCGGACAGAGGGACTCCCGCTTCTTTTGCCATCGCTTTCACCAGCGGAGTGTAGAAACGGAAACCCGCTTCATCTTCCACTACCGGAGCCGCAGCAGGTGCTGAAGCCTGGGCCGCAGGAGCAGAAGCCTGCGCCGGAGCAGCAGCAGCCGCAGCTGCTTTCGGAGCTGGAGCTGCATCCACCGCCGCGTTCATATCATCTTCGATGATCGCGATCGGCTTCCCAACATCAACGGTAGCGCCCTCTGGATAGAGAAGCTGAACAATTTTCCCGCCGATCGGCGAAGGAATTTCTGATTCTACTTTATCGGTCGAGATCTCAAGAAGGATCGCATCGAGTTCGATGACTTCTCCCGCCTGCTTGTGCCACTTGGTAATGGTACCAGTGGTAATCGACTCTCCCATCTGAGGCATGACGACTTCTGTACGTGCCATAAAATATATCTCCTAAAAATTAAAGATTAAGTGCTCTGCTCTTCGATGCCATCACGGCCTCACCCAGGAACTCTCCGAGAGTCGGGTGCGGGTGAATGGTAGCGAAGATTTCTTCATCAATTCCTTCCATCTGACGGAAGAGAACGTATTCGTGAATGAGTTCAGTGGCGTTTGTTCCCACGATGTGAGCACCCAGCATCTCGCCGTGTTTCCCCATGAGGACTTTTACGAAGCCGTTATTCTCATTGGACGCAATCGCTTTACCGTTCGCCGTGAAAGGAGCTTTCCCAACTTTGTACTCGATGCCTTTTTCCTTGAGTGCTCTTTCCGTGAATCCCACCGACGCAACCTGAGGCTGGCAATACGTACAACCGGCAATGTTCATTTTATCAATCGCGTGCGGATGGAGACCCGCGAGGTGTTCAGCAGCAACCACACCTTCGTGAGAAGCGGCATGTGCTAAGAGTGGTGGTCCACTTACGTCACCGATGGCGTAAATGCCTTTCACAGAAGTTTCGTACATCGGATTGACGGAAATGAATCCTTTCTCCGTCTTCACGCCGATCTTATCGAGACCGAAGCCATCGATCACCCCGGTCATGCCTACGGCAATCAAACCCATTTCAAATTTATGGTCAGTGGACTTCCCGCCTTCGGTCACAGAAATCGTGACGTCATTGCCGTTATTCTTCGCGGTTACTTTCTCAACCGAAGTGTGAACCTTCATGCCGAGTTTTTTGTACGCGCGCTCAACTTCCACCGAAACATCTGTGTCTTCAATCGGAAGGAGGTTCTTCTGCATTTCAAAGATCGTAACTTCGACACCGAAGGCATTCCAGAAATACGCAAACTCCATCCCGATGGCACCGGCACCGACGATCCCGATCGACTTCGGAAGTTTTTCAACCTTCAAAGCTTCCCACGCACCAAGGAGACGTTTTCCGTCATGCTCGAGTCCTGGGAACGTCCGGTATTTCGCACCCGTTGCGATGATGGCGTTGGTGAATGTGAGTTCTTCTTTTTTTCCGTCGGCCATGGTGACTTCAAGCGACTTACTCGTCTTGAACACACCTTTACCGGCGAAGACTTCGATTTTGTTTTTCTTCATGAGGAAGGCAATGCCCTTCGACATGTTGTCGGCAATCGTGTTCGCACGTTTCACCGCAACCGAAGCATCGAGACCTTTCAGGTCCACGTTGATTCCGAGGGCCTTCATATCATGCACTTCATGCACGGAATGCGCAGACTTGAGGAGTGCTTTCGTCGGGATACATCCCCGATTGAGACATACTCCACCAAGCTTATCTGATTCTACGATGGCGACTTTTTTTCCAAGCTGAGAAGCACGGATGGCAGCGACGTAACCGCCGGGGCCCGCACCGAGGACGACCACATCAAATGTCTTGGCCATGATATTCCTTTGTTCGAAAGAACGAGTAAATGTCCTGAAATCTTGGTCTTTGTGCCCTGCACTTGTCAATGAAACCATGGGCTTTTCTCTGGACGAAACTAAGGCAAAAAAGCTATAAGACACTCTATGTCAAGAAGCCGGGCCTCCCTCTCACTTTCAGCTGAGGAAATCACCTCACTACTCACCCTTTTTCCGGGTGGCGTGGTGGCGGTGGATCTCGAGACCACGGGTCTGTCTCCGCTCGTCGATAAGATCATTGAAATCGCAGCGGTGAAGTTAACGGCGACCGGTGAGGTCACAACTTTTCACACCCTCATCAATCCTTTGATCGATGTTCCGGAATTCACCATTCAGTTTCACGGCCTCACTAATGGTGATCTTTTGATGGCACCGACGATTAAGAAACCTTTAAGAGCATTCTGGGATTTCGTTGAGCGCCACCCGATGATCGCGCACAATTCGAGCTTTGATCTGGGATATCTCATCAAGTCCTGTCACGATTTCCAGATCGAGTTTCCGCCGCTCGACATCTACGATTCCTGCCGGTACGTGCGGGCGATTTTTAAGCCGACAGCGACACCTCCCAAAAATTATAAGCTCTCAACTCTCTGTGAATTCTTCCAGGTTCCGTTCCAGCATCACGTCGCGATCGACGACACATTTGCGTGTCTCAAGGTCACCGCTCAAAGTGCGAAGATGGAGGCCAATCATAAAGTAGCACTCGAGAAGAGTTTTGTTTTCCGGCTCTCAAGTTTCTACCAGAATGATTGCTTCAATTTCTCTGAGCGCCTGAATGGTCTGCGGGATCTCGTTCAGAAAAAAGAACTCGTGCAGATTGATTACCGTGGGAAAAACTTCCGCGGTGTCAGAGCTGTCAGACCCATCGGGCTTATGCCGCTTCCGAAGGGCCCTGTTCTCTTCGGAGAATGTCTCGTGACGGGAATGAACAAGTCATTCCTCCTCAAAAAAATTAAAAACTATGCCAAGCTCGAAGCGAGTCTTTGGCAGAAAGCGACCGTCCATGATTAAGCACTTCATCACGAAAGAAAACTTCGGACAAAGAGTCCTCCAGCTCGTGATCCTCATCGCTCACCTCGCTCTCTTAAAGTGGATTCTCTACACACTTTACGAAGGTGGAGTCCTTCCGTTTACGACTCTCATGTTCCACTTCGGGGGCATCTCCGTCGCCGGTGGGCTTCTCATTTTCACCTGTGCCCAGATTTACAAACGCCAGTATCAGAAGGAGCTCCGGAAGCATGGACAAAATGCCAAGCTGGACTCTTAAATTCCAGGAAGCCTTCCGGGATTCTGAAACTCTTTCGAACTTTCTCGGCTGGAAAACATCCGAAAAGGTAACGAAGATCTATCCCGTTTTCATTCCGCGCGATCTCGCCCAGAGAATGAAAGACGAAGGCCAAAACGGCGTTCTTGCCCGGGAGTTTTTTCCGGATGAAGCCGAACTCATCGACCAGGGTTATCTCGATCCCATCGGTGATAAAAAATTCAACGTTGCTCCTCAGATCATTCACCGGTACCCGAATCGTGTTCTCTTCACGGCGACCAGTGTGTGTCCGGTTCACTGCCGGTACTGCTTCCGGAAAAACGAACTTTCTCCCAATGACGAAATCTTTGAAACAGATTTTGAGAAGACCCTCAACTACCTCCGCGAACACTCGGAAATTTCCGAGATTATTTTCACCGGCGGCGATCCCTTAACTCTCACCGATGCTAAACTCGACCGGACACTTGAAGCGTTCTCAAAAATTTCTCACATAAAAGACATCCGCTTTCACACGCGCTATCCGGCGATCCTTCCGGAGCGCATAGATGAAGGCTTCGTAGGCCTTCTCAATAAGTGGTCCCGCCACTTCCGGACGATTTCTCTGGCGGTTCACGCCAATCACGTGAAGGAATTTTCATGTGCTTCGAAGTCCGCGCTGAAACTTCTTGCCGGTGCCAGGATCCAGCTTCTTTCCCAGACTGTTCTTCTAAAAAATGTGAACGATTCGGAAAAGGCCCTCACTGAGCTCATGGAATTTTTCGTCGATCACAAAGTAAGACCCTACTACCTCCACCACCCGGACCAGGTCCGCGGGGGCATGCATTTCTATCTTTCCCTCGAAGAGGGCCGCTCTCTTTACCACTCTCTTCGGAAAAATCTGCCCGGCTGGGCGATACCGCAGTACGTGATTGATGTCCCCGGAGGCCATGGAAAAATCCCGGCGGCCAACCCTGAGGCGCATTCCTATTCGGGGAATCTCCTCTCTCTCTCGGGCGAGACCATCTCTATCTCTGAGCCACACGCTCAGGTTTAATTCTCCCACGTGTAAATCTCTGTTTATGTTAAAATCTCATGCATGAGTCAGACGATTCTCATTGAGACGAACGAAGATCTCAAAAAAATTTTCAGCCTGAACCTCAATACCTTTGTTGGTACTGATGTGATCCTGCGTTCGAGTGCTGAAGACACGATGGCGTTACTCAAAATTCTTCCGCAGATTTCTCTCATCATCACACGCGCAAAAATTAAAGACGACGAAACCGCCGTGAAGATTCATCAGTACTTAAAAAACGAAGGCCTCGAGACCACGATGATCGTTCTCGGCGAGTGTCCGCAACTCGCCAATCAGGTGCTTTGCCTTCAGGAACCGGTCTCCTGGGAAATTCTCATCCGTCAGGCAGCGCAAGCTCTCGGCGTTTCTCTCCAGGATATTTCTCACAGAGTAAAACCCGACTACCTTCCGGTAGGACTTCACTTTTTCCGCGACATCCAGAAAACTCCGTGTGACGTCTACATCAGAATCAAGAAAGGCCCGCACGAGTACCAGTTCGTGAAACGCATTCACTCCAAAGACGTCTTTGATCTTGAGGCCATTCAGAAATACGAAGAACAGGGTCTCAAAGAATTCTTCGTCTCGAAGGACTACATCCAGTACTTCACGACGTTTGTGACCAATGCTCTTGTTCAGAAGCTCGAGCGGACGGATCTGACGCTCGAAGAAAGAATTCTCGCGACGTCTCACGGACACGAAATTGTCCGCGACTCGATCAACAACATCGGCATGGATAGCTCCATCGTGGACCTCGCCGATGCCTCGATCAACTCGATGATGAAGTCGGTGAAGGATTCTCCGCAGATCGCGGGCCTTCTGAAGTTCCTCTTCTCCAATAAAATTACCTACGCTTACCAGCACTCGCATCTTCTGGCCCTCATGTGCCACTACGTTCTCAGTAAGCAGAGCTGGTACCGTGGCGAGCATCTTCAGGTTTTATCTTTCGTGAGTTTTTTCTCGGACGTGACACTTAAATCTCACCAGCAGATGCAGATCGGATCGATGCGCGACCTGTGGGAAGCCAATCTCACGGACGAAGAAAGAGCACAGGTAATTTCGCACGCAAAGGACGCTGTAGCGATTCTTGAAGCGAACCCACATGCGGATGATTACATCAAGACGGTCCTTCTCCAGAGCCACGGAAAGCTCGACGGGATGGGGATCGAGGACAATCCGGGCGAAGACCTCCACCCGCTCTCGAAAGTGTTCATCATCTCGGATAATTTCGTGAAGATTCTTCTGAATCCGTCCATGCCGAGTACCAAGAAGGACATTCTTCCGCTTCTTTACTCGCGGTTCACGAACCCAAGTTACCAAAAGATCATTAAAGCTTTAGAACAGAAGTTCGAGTAATCCCGTACTTAAAAGCGTGTTCACTTTATAATGTTGACTGACCCTCGCCTCCATTTGTAAATCCATCACACTCATACTCAGGGGTTTAACCCTCCAAAAAGGATTCGCATGAAGTTCTTCTCGCTTGTTTTTCTTCTTGCTGTTGTGATGCCTGTGCACGCTGCCTACGTCTCAGTTTCCTGCTCAAACGCCACTGGTTCAGTAATCTGGGAAGAAGGTGATAACACCAACCTCGCCCGCCTCACGTACAACGGCTTCGTGACTGGTGTTCTCGAAATCACCCGTGAAAAACTCAATATCGAAAGAAAAGAAGAAGTGAACCTGCGTGAAGAGCTCCTCTCTCAGTGCGGGGCCCAGTCTTCGATGACGGTTTCTGCGGCGAGAGTCGTGATTACTCCTGCAAAAGAGTTCCCTGGTGTGTTTGATTCGTATTTTCCGGATCAGCGGATTGAAGCAGACGTCATCTGCGAAAAAATCCTTTCAAATCAGTCTGACTGCCATCCATAAGGCAAAGCATCAAAAAAAATTTATTGATAAGAAAGGCCCCGATAAGGGGCCTTTTTCTTTGAGATATCCCTGACTTTCCGTTGACAGAGTTTCACCCGCTCACTATTCTCAAGAGCACTTAAATGCGGTTGTAGCTCAGTTGGTAGAGCGTCTGCTTGCCATGCAGAAGGTCGTCAGTTCGAACCTGATCAGCCGCTCCATTTTTTGTGGATAAATTTTGAATTCGATTTACCAAATAAAAATGCCTCCATTCCTGGAGGCTTTTTTATTTTTCTGCTGCTTTTGCAACTAAATCCATTTTCCTGATATAATATTTTTAATACTAAGAATAAGAGGTTTTAAATGCATAAAGTACTCTGCCTTTTTTTCGCTCTACTAAGTTTCAGTTCTTTTGCTGAAG
>CANGAC010000144.1 GCA_947451425.1 Bacteriovoracaceae bacterium
CTTCGTGAGCAGCAGCGCGGACAGAGTTCACCGGCGCACGTTCATCGAGCGGCGGATAGTGAATCGCACGGAGAATCGAGTTCCCGTCCTGAAGCATGTCGCGGAAGAAAGTCTGGGGAACATCGAGGGCCATTCCCAAAGCATCGAGAACGATCGTCGAAGTTGTATCAAGGCCATTATAGAGTTTAAGGAATGTGTCCTTGAACTCAGCAACTTCTGTAGGCCAGATGTTATCCGGAAGATAGCTCTTGAATTTCGGATTCGTCACGAGGTCGCGGCCTACGTGCCAGAATTCTTTTAAGTCCGGGTACTGGGAATTCTTCGCGTGCTCAACACCGAAGGCTGTGTAGCCGCGCTGACCGCCGCCTTGTGCACACTTGTACTTTTCTTTTGTGGCAGTCGGAAGCTGGTAGAACTCATGGATAAGATCGTAGGCCTTCTGAGTGACCTTATAATCAACCGGGTGATCAACGAGGATGATGAATCCGTAATCTTTCAGACCAGTGAAAAGGTTATTCACAAACTTCGTTTTGTCGTTTGTGGTTCCGTTCAAGAAACTCATGAGCGAGAGTTCAGGCACTTTACGTAAGGTATCCATGGGGCCCCCTTAAGGTTTTATATGCCATCTAAATAGTCCTCTGTGACGGGGGTTGTCGAATCAAAAAAATAGATAGGGGTCAGCGATAAATTAAGAGTGAAATTTTTACCAGCGGGACCTATAAGGGGGGCACAAGTTTCGACGACTTATCCCATTGAAAGGATCTCTATGAAAGCCCTGATTCTCCTCCTCGCCTGCTTCATTTCCCTCCAGACTATGGCGGAAGCCAACTTTTCCCCCCTCCAGCGGACGGCGGTGAAATTCCTGATTGAGGATTCCCGGGGTCAGTATTCGGGCGAAGATTTCGTCACTTTCCTCCGCGGCTCTCACCTTCTTACGAAAAAAGAGCTGAAGAAATACCCGGAAGTGAATGTGCAAAAGGGCTACGCCTACGTGGAAGTCTCACTGGATGATTGTGTGTACGACGTCGCCATCGTCGTCGTCGATGAAGAAGGCGAGGCACTCAATACTCTTTACATTGATTTCAGCGACCGCCTTCACGACTAAGGAAAAACCAGTTCTCCCTTAAGGCCCGCTTCTCCCGCCACCGGAACGGCGCCGAGTTTTTTCGCCCGTTCAAAGAAAAGTTTTCTCTCATCCACCGTCTTCGGATACTCGAGTGCGAGCACCGTCTTCCCGTGAGCTTTGTAATACAGCATATCTTCTATCGATGAAGGAATGGTCGAAACACTCTCCGCATTCACACCGCTGATCGCATCCAGAAAAATTCTTTCGTCCTTTAAGTGCCGGCGGATCTGAAGCCCGTTCTGAAGATAGACCAGGAAGCCCGGATCATCTTTCCGTCCCTCCAGAGAAATGCGTTCGATGAAGATCGCCATGTCGGCCGCGCGCTCGTCCACCGGAGTGTAGCGTTCGTAGGCATCGATCACATCGAGGAGGACCCCGTCGAATCCCTGGGCCTTGATGCCCTTGAGATATTTGCCGATGATGACGTCCTGCCACTCTTTTTCCCAGTAGTGGACGTTGTAATTTCCCTTCCACTTCGGATTCTGCGCTCCGAGAAGGCTTTTGGAAAGGGTCGCGAAATAAGAGCGATAAGACTCCGCTTCACCGATGCTCATGTACGCAAGAACGATCTTCCCTTTTTTCTTCAACGCCTCGATCTGCCAGGCGGAGAAATCTTTCCCCACACCTTCGGCAACATCGATCACCCAGAGTTCGGCGCTACTTTCGGCAATCCGGTTGAGATCATAGGGAGCGACGTAATTCTGAAGCTGGATGCCCCAGGATGAAATCTCTTTGACCCCTTCCTTTTTAGGAGGGGAAACACAGGACATAAGAAAAAGGGCAACGAGGAAAATTTTCATGAGAGCTTCATCAATCCTTTGTGCCGCATTGGTTGCTCCATGAACGTGTGCACGTCGATCATGTTGAGGCGCTTGTTGAGAGACAGATACGAGGCCACCAGTGTGAAAAAGCAGCTGAGCGTGTAGCCCAACCCATAGTACTTGAAATCGCCGAACGCTGTCACAAGGGACAGGATCAGGTTTGAGAAAAAGAAAATGCCGTAGTTCCGGAGGACGTACTTTTCGGCGAGGAAATACAGAAGGACGATATTACAAAAAATAAAAAAGGACTGAAGGTACGCACCGAGAAGGCCGTAACGGAAGATCGAGACCATGAGTGTGGGAAGACCCAGGAAGACGATGAGGTCATGGGAAAAATACCAGAGGATGAGAGTCAAAAAAGTCTGGAACTTAAAAAGAGAGATGAGGGAATCCCGGAGACTCTGATGGATCCCTTCGATGTTCCGGCGCAGGACCGGAAGGTTCACCTTGTTATCGATGGAGCGGAAGAAATAAGAATAGTGGATGTAAAAATTTGTCTCCACGTGAACAAAGAAGATCGCAATCGCCGGGATGATCGACAGATACGAAAGGAACATCGCCGTGTCGTAGTACTGGTTCGTGTAGAAGAGTCCTTCGACGAATCTTCCGGAGGGAGACAACCAGAAGATGAATTTATCAATCCAGATCCCGAGGTAGTAAAGGCAACCAATCGCGATGAGCGAACGGAACTTTGTGAAGTACGTGAGGAACTCAAACGAAAGGTACTCTCTCCCCTTGAACTCCTGATAGAGCGTCATGGAAAGAAGAGTCGCGACGGTCAGCTGCCCGCAGATGTAGCCCAGAGCATACCCTTCGAGGCCGAAGTGTTTCCCGCACTGCCAGGAAAGAAGAAAGGTCAGAAAACTTCCCACGAGAAAGGAAACGGAAATGAGTTTGTAATTTTTTGCGGCCGAAAGAAAGACCATCGAAAGCCAGATGCAGACGACGATGCTGAAAAGAAGCATGCTCCCGAGAGTGAGCCAGAGATTCCAGTCAAAGAAACTGTAAAAGAGAGAGCCGCCGATCGTCCCGATCACGAGGGTCGCGATCATGATCGTCAGATAGACCTGCCGGAAACTCGAGCGGTCTTCGATGTAGAGCTTGTCGGCGAGGTACCTTGTGAGTGGCATCTCGAGCGTCCCGAAGAAAATGAGACTGCCGGCGAAACTGTAGGAGATGAGAGACTTGAAAACCAGGAGTTCGTGCTCGGAGATATGTTTCTGCGCAAACACGGAAATGAACGCAATCGTCAGGATCGTCATCAACCATGGCCCGCAGGAAATGATCACGGAAAACAGTGACCCCTTAATGCGGTCACCGATGCTCACTCCCGAGAAATAACCCTGAAGCCTAAACCCTATTCCCGCCATACCAGAACCTTTCTGCAAAATGTTCGTTATAAAGACTTAAGTAATTCGCGATGCAAGTTTTTTCCTGATAGTAGGTCTCAACTCTTTTCTTCGCCGCTGCTCCCATGGTCTCCCGGAGCACGGGATTTTTCAGAATCGTGAGGATCGCTTCCGATAAAAGGTCAGAGCGACCGAAAGGAACAACCAGTCCCGAAGGGCCAAGTTCCCGGTCAGCGGAATTCATTCCGTTGATGAGCTCCGAGCAGGAACCCACGTCAGTCGCGACGACGGGGATTCCCTGGCAGTAGGCCTCGAGCATCACCAGCGGCTGCCCTTCCGAGATACTCGAAAGCACCATGAGATCCATGATCGGATAGACTTCAGCGACGTCGCGTTTTCCGGTGAATTCGATGATATTTTCCAGCTCCAGCAGTTGCGTGAGCTGCTTGCACTCGTGATAGTAGGCCTCGTCTTCTTCGGTCGGTCCCACGACGAGAACCCGGATGTGCGGAAGCTGGGCCTTGACGATCCCGATCGCCTTGATGAAAGTTTTTATGTCCTTGATGGGAACAACCCGTCCGATCAGCGCAATCGTAAATCTCTTGTCCCTCGGCAGTGCCGGTAATGTCGAAAATTTCTGGAAGTCGACACCGTTCGGGATGATCCGGATTTTTTCCGCGGGTGCCCCGTAATCGATCTGCTTCTCGCGGTTCCCGTTATAGAGAGTCGTAATGATGTCGGAATTCTGATACGCGAGAAGCCCCAGATATTCGAAAGCGCGGATCCACCAATCCTTGAAGATGGGAAGTTGCCTGCGCGCCCGCATATCCGTGTCGGTATTCAGGAGCCACTGTGACTGAAGGATTTCCACCCGGCGTTCGTGACTATAAATCCCGTGCTCCGTGAGGATAAAGGGTCTTCCGTATTTGATCTTTGCCATGACACCGGCGAGCCCCGCGTAGCCCGTGCAGAGAGAGTGATAAATGTCGGCCTTCGGAAGCTCACTCATGAGCACTTTAAAAATCGGATAGTGCGTGAACCGCCAGGTATAAAAGAAATCAATGAACGACGGAGCATCGAGAGGACTGAAGCGAAGTTCGTACATCTTCTTCAGTAACTCCCACCCCTCTTCCGACTGGAGGATCTCCATCGGATTACACTTCCGGGTATCAGGATCGAAGAATTCCCGGAGGACTTCCTTGAACGCCCCGGTCTTCCCTTTCCGCATGTCTTCGTGGAAGCGGAGGATGAGCTTCGGATCGAATTTCATATTGAGCTTCGTGAGTTTTCCGTCGAGCTCATAGTCAAAGAGGAAGATTTTCTTAATCAGCCGCACGTTCTGCGGAATGGGATATTTGAAGTCACCCAGTGTGTCCTGGTTGGCACCAATGTAGAAGATACTATAGTTCAGGTGCGGAGTCGCATTGATCAACTGGTGCACGCAGGTCGAAACTCCGCCGGTGACGTAGGGGTAAGTGCCTTCCAGAATGAGACAAACGTCACTCATAAAGATCCATTGATGTAACGGGACAGTTGGGGATGGATTTCCGTCCTGCCGTTTAAGTATTCATCCAGAAGAAATCTCCCGAACCTCTGATCCGGAAGTTTCGCGATCGACTCAAGGATGTGAGAGCTGATCTGCTCATTACTCCCGTAAATTTTCCAGAGTTCCTGGAACTCTCCGTACTGAAGGGCCGAGAAATCGATCCACGTCATCATCTCGAAATCCAGAAGTTCAATCCGCAGGAGCTCGAGGATGATTTTCCAGAAGGTCTTCCGGTTCCTTCCCTGAATCCGGGTCAGGGTTTCCGGCTTCCTCCCTTCGAAGAGGGCCAGGAGAACACCCGCCGAAAGGCGGACGCGTTCCAGAAAATGCGGAGAAGAGAGAACTTCTTCCGGGGGCTTCGCCATAATAAAAGTCATCGGAGAGAAAGAGAAAATATCACCGAAGACCTGGTAGGCCTCGCGGATGACGAACTGATTTTTTTCTTTCCGGAGAAGGTCAAAAATCCCGGGGAGCTCAAACTCCTGATGAAACTTTCCGACAACGGCGTACGAAAGATACCGGTTATCGGTCAACTCAGAGGTCAGCATGAAGTGCACATACACCTGGAGGAATTTCGAGAGAGACTTCATCGAACTCTGCTCCAGGAGTACGTTCAGGATCAGCTGGTGATGATGCCGGTCGTGCGGAATCTTCAGAGCGACAACTTCTTCGAGGACCGCAGTCAGATCGATCTGCGAATGCTTCACGTAGGAAGCGAGCGCGTAGTAATGAAGAAGATTCGTCACATCTTTCAGGAAGGGTTCAAGAAATGGCAGGGTCCGGATGTCATCGTAAAAAGCGACCGCTTCCATCGCCGCCATCGTGAGAAAGGGATTCTTATTCTGCTTGATCACGGAAAGATAAAATTCGTAAAGCCTCGGTCCCTGCATTTCATTCAGAAGAACGATGATCTTGAGCTCAATGGCGTCCGTCGCCTGAGGGAAAAAGTCGAGG
Organism: Bacteriovoracaceae bacterium; assembly: GCA_947451425.1. Taxonomy (GTDB): domain Bacteria; phylum Bdellovibrionota; class Bacteriovoracia; order Bacteriovoracales; family Bacteriovoracaceae; genus Peredibacter. Next base: position 5,797 of record CANGAC010000144.1, read on the forward strand.
ATCGTGTCGAGCTTTTCCGGGTGCTCGATCTCATAAAGGAGCCACTCAATATTGTGCTGAACGATGGAAATGTCCTCGTCCTGCCAGAGCTCGAGAAGTGTCCGGATTGATCGGCGGGTGGGATGCTTCCCGAGGATCGTCACGATGCGATTGCGAACGGCCGTTTCCTTGTGCTCCGAAAAGAAGCGCCGGACATCCGGAAGCGCCTTATCGCGCTTGAGCTCGAACAGTCCTTCGAGGGCCGCGAGCTGAATCTCCACGGACGGATGCTTGAGAAAACTCAGGAAGATTTTCCGATCCATGAAAAACCCAAGCACACTCAGGACTTCAAGTGACTTCCGGATGAGGACCGGATTTTCTCCCCGGGCGAGGATCTGCCGCATGAACCGGTTGGCCCTTCGGTCCATGGTCCGCTTCATGATTTCCATCGTGAGCACCAGAAGGTGCTCGTCCTTTGACTGGAAGTTATCGAGAAGAAGGGAGAGGAGCTCGACCATGCGGAAGTTTCCGATCTTCCGGGTCGCGTTCACGCGTTCTTTTTCTGAAAGGGTCTTCCAGCACTTCCGGAGAGAAAGTGTCTTCAGGTGCTGGTACACACCCGGGTTCTCAAGGAAGTCATCGATGAGACCTTCACTCTCCTGCTGAATGTTTTTTTTCTCAAAGGTCGAATACCGGAAAAGAATCCCCAGAGAAAATGCGCAGGCGTCGAGATCATCTTTCGTGATGAGCCCCGCGAGATGGCCCATGAAGACCTGCCGGAGTCCGTCATTCTCACGTTCTTCAATTCCTTCGTAGAGGGACCGGAGGTCTTCCACCCGCTGAACCGTCCGGAGGCGCTCCGTTCCCTTCGAGCGGTCGGAGAACTGAGTGGATTCCAGAAGGTCAATGATCTGCCGTTCAAATGAAGTCACACGTTCCTCCAGAAGCCGACGGCTTCTTCCATGAGAGGAATACTCACGCCGGAGTCACGGATTTCCTGGCAGTCTTTTGAGAGCGCCTTAAAGTTTCCGTCATGGAAGTGCGCCTCGGCCTGGTAGAAGAGAATTTTCACACGGTCCGCAGGGGAAAGATCCTTTTTCAGGATGGGCCCGGATAGTTCGAGGATCCGGGAAAAATCTTTCTTGTGGTTATAAACTTCAAGAATTTTCACGTAGAGATAATCCTGCGTCGGCTCGAGCTGAAGGGAATAAAGGAAATCATTCAGCGCTTTCTCGAGGAAAACTTTCCCGATCGTCTGGTCAATGAGCCCGAGATAAAACATGTTGAGATACGTGAGGCCTCTGAGAGTGAATTTCTGATAGTCACCCGGGTATCGGGCGATGGACTCATCGTAGGATTCAATTTCGCTGACGATCGACTTCTCCATCAGGGAAAGGGAATTACTTGCGAAGTACTTCACCTCATAGTGCTCATCCTGGAGCGCCATCTTCAGAAGCGTGATACTTTCGCGCGTCTTGATCGTTGAGAGTTTTCCGATGGCGTTGATTTTCAGATCCAGATCAGAACCTTCAATGATGTCCAGATACGGCTCGATCTGGAACGTGTCATGGAGTTTTTTCTCCTGCCCCTGTGAAGAGGATTCGTGAAGAATCTGTCCCTGACGATCCCGGAGAAAATTCCGGTAGTGTTCCTCTCCGAAGGGCATGCGGTAATTGCTCCGGGAGTTTTCCGAAACCACTTTCTTAACGACCGGAAAGAGAAGGCCCGCAAAAAGAAAGGAAAGTGTGCTGAAAACCGGAGCAACAGCTTCAAGCGTAAAGACCATCCAGGGATACAGCGGAGAGCGCACTCGTTTCTGAAGGTTGCGGGCGATAACGCCGGCAAAAACAACATTGAAGCAAAGTGCTCCCCACAGGGGAAGGATCCTCAGGAGCCAGAGGAAGAGGGCCGACTTGATCACGGTGAGAAGGAGGATCCTAATTGGCAAGCGTCACCTTCTGGATCATTTCTTCCACGTTCTTCATCGACGGATTGAACTCCTCGATATTGATGTCAATCCGGATCGGACCGTTGGATCCCTGAAGCTCAAGCGGACGGA